>MNWT01000005.1:0-125000 GCA_001872735.1 Verrucomicrobia bacterium CG1_02_43_26
CGGGTTTTCCCGACTCTGTTTCCCACAGGCGTTGCACTTGTACTTCTGTTTCCCATTCGGTGCCTTTCCGTTTTTTACAACATCTTCACTCCCGCAATGATAGCATTTGATCGTTTCTTGAACCACTCCTTCATTACATCTCTTTACTTACCTTTTTTAAACTCTTTTTTGCCTCGTCATTCGAGTCGTAATCATTACCCAGTTCTTCAATTTCCTGGATCTTATCCAAGGATTCCAACACGGACTTCTCTCTTTCAAACCCGTCTGTTTCTAGCTTGTCAACTTCTATTTCTAGTTTTCTTAACTTTTCTGCGGTCTCTTCACTTAAGGGCTCTCCATTTTCGAGATAACTACTCACATCCTGTATGTTAGACTCAAGCACTTTCAATTGATCCACTATATCAGCGAGAATAATCCGTTGCTCCACGATCTGCCTTTCGTAAATCTTCTTCTTCTGCCGAATAAGTTCTCGCTTATCATACAATTCCTTTTTTTCAGTAATCAACTCTTCTACAACCCGATTAAAAGGGTATGCCAGTTTTTTCTCTGGAATCTTAATTTCCCTTACCTGAAATCTTCTCATGATCAATGGCTTCCTTTTTTGTATTTCTGGAGAATTATTCATAATAAGTATTTTCCCTTTATTTAGAGCATTTTCACAAAATACTCAACCTTGCCTATTGTTTTTTTTAAATTCCTGCCCTAAAATTAATATAAACCGCCCAAATAGGCTCCAAGATGCACAGAATTAAAAAACGCAGCGCCGCTAATATCATTGGCATTACTTTAACAGGGAAACTGTCCCACAGTGAGTACCGAGAGCTTGTACCTTACCTGGAGGAGCGCATCCATAAGTTTGGTAAGATACGTTTGTTGATCGAACTTGATAATTGGGACGGGTGGGATACGCATGCCACGTTTGATGATTTTATTTTTGGGGTAAAAAATAGTTTTAAGATCGAGCGCACCGCATTTGTCGTAAAAACAGACCTCGATAAACAGGCCATCCTCTTAGACAAACCTTTTAGCCCTTGGTTTGGGAAAAATTTCCGTTACTTTTCAAGCAAAGAAAGAAAATTGGCTTGGGCCTGGATCCAAGAGGGCATTGAGCATACATTACCAGAGGAGTGTCGCCCGAATATTGCGCCCAAAAAGGCTCGGTACGGTTCTAAGCAAAAGGTGCTGATTGTCGGCGGGGGCCTCACAGGGCTATCCTTTGGCGCATTGCTGAAACAAAGGGGGTTTAACCCGACCATTATGGAAAAATCGCTTGATATAGCAAAGTCCAAGGGGCTTTCTATTCTTTTTCCTAATGCAGCAGATGTTTTTAAGGGTACCGGTTTATACAAAGCTGTGCTCGATGCCAGTGAACTCATCCGATCTTACCATATCTATAACGCCAGGGGCGATTTACTGCGCACAATTTCGTTTGATTCTATTATTGAAAAATATGGCCCCATTGCTGTTCTTCCCAAGGAAAGATTGATCAATATTCTCTCAGAGCGTTTTACGGATAAACAGCTCGTCAAGGGGCTCTCGGTGTCAAAGCTTTTACCGAGCAAAAATGAAGTTAAGGTGCGTTTGTCGGATGACTCTCAGGAACAATATGATTACGTGATTGCTTGTGATGGAGCGCAATCCGGAATACGTGAGAAGGTTTTTGGGCGTATCGGCATTTCATACTCAGGGTACGTCATATGGCGTTTTGCACTCGATAGAAACTCTATTGATATTAACGGCCGTACCGAATATTGGCATGCTGACAGAAATTTTTCCGTATTCCCGTATGGCGATGTCCTCTATGGCCAGGCCAGTTGTAAGTTCGCGGAGATTGAGGATATCCCGCCTAAGGATTCCTTGACGCTTTTAAGGGCTGCGTTTAAGGATTTCGCGGGCCATGTGCCCGAAGTACTCAAGTCTCTCAAGGATGCCCATTTTGTAACACATGAGTCTATTTACCAATATAACGTGCAGGATATCGTGCAAGGGCGATTCGCGTTGTTGGGAGATTCTTCTTATGCGTTTCACCCCAAAAGCCCAGCCAGCTTAGGCTTCACTCTGGAATCGTGTACCATTTTAGCCGATTTATTGTGTCGTTCCGATTCACGTCATTTCTGGAGGCCGCTCTACGCTTATCAGAAAAAGGTGCGTAATCGCTTTGACTATCTATACCACCAGTGGCGGCATTTTGAGCTTTTACCTTACTTAAGCATACAGCACCGTATGCAGGTCACAGACTTATGTAAGGAGTTGCCCACAGAGGAGCAAATGATCCATTTCTGGGATACTTATCTCTCAGAGCCTTTCTAGCCGATCGCGTATGAAAAAGGTTCTGTTTATAGGCGATATTTTTGGCCGACCGGGAAGGGATATTGTCATTCATTCCGTTAAGGGGCTCATCGAACGTCATAATCTCGATTTCGTGATCGCAGATGCGGAAAATTCAGCAGGCGGCGCGGGTGTCACCCAAGGCATTTGCGAAGAACTTCACAATGCAGGTGTTGATGCCATTACGCTGGGAGACCATGTCTGGGATCAACGTGGCTTTAGCGAGGTTATTGATAAAATTCCTTATGTCTGTCGGCCCACTAACCTCCCCTGCGAGGCTCCGGGTAAAGGTTATCTCGTTATCGAAAAGGGTGGCTTTCGGCTAGGGGTATACACCATGCTCGGGCGCACTTTTATGAAGATACGGGCAAATTGCCCTTTTGAGGCGACTAAAAAATTACTGCCTCATCTCAGCGAACAAACGGATGCTATTTTAGGCGAAATCCATGCCGAAGCGACTGCTGAAAAGATCGCCTATGGCTGGTTTGTGGACGGTAAAGTAGCGGCTGTTCTGGGAACGCATACTCATGTGCCGACTGCGGATTTACGCCTCTTACATCATAACACAGCTTATGTGACAGATGTCGGCATGTCTGGCCCCTATGACTCTGTCATCGGTTCGGAAAAGGATCCCATCATAGAAGGTTTTTTTGATGGTATGCCGCGTAGATTCTCTGTTGCAAAAGACAACGTCCAACTCCACGGTTGCATCATCAGCATAGATGAAGCAACTGGCCTAGCCTGCGGCTTCGAGAAGGTCGTGCATTTTAAACCAAATACTGATGGCAAAAAATTACTGGTTGATTAAATCCGAGCCTTCCACGTTTTCTTTTGATGATTTAAAGAAGCGAACCGGTCAAACAGAAGGCTGGGATGGTGTGCGTAACTACCAAGCCCGTAATTTCATGCGCTACCATATGCAAGTGGGCGATCTGGCGCTTTTTTACCACTCCAGTTGTGCTGAGCCGGGTGTTGCGGGTATCGTAGAAATCACAAAATCAGCCTATCCGGATCCGTCTTCATGGGATGCTAAATCGCCGTACTTCGATTCAAAATCGTCCCCGGATAACCCCAGATGGTTTATGGTAAACGTTACTTTCAAAAGCGAGTTCAAGAACTTCGTCTCTTTAAAGGCGCTTAAAGAAAATGATAATCTAAAGGATATGAAGGTGGTCCAAAAAGGCCAACGGCTCTCCATCCAGCCAGTCACAAGGGAGGAATTTAGCCTTGTTTCAAAAATGGGTGGCTTGTAAAATCTTACGCAACCCGATACAATAAAAACATGCCGGCTTCAGTGCTCATAGTTGAAGATGAAAAGAATACTCGCGAGGGGCTTTTGCAAGCGCTGGACGATACGTATGATGTTTATCTGGCAGCTAACCCCGATGAGGCTTTCCGCCTCATGGAGAGCGAGGAGTTTGATGTTATTTTGACGGACTTGCGTATGGCGGATAAATCCGGCCTATCCGTTATCGACAAAGCGGTAACGCTTCCCAACAAACCTATCTGCATCATGATCACCGCCTACGGAAACGTAGAAACCGCGGTTGAGGCCATGAAGCGCGGCGCGTTTGATTTTTTAACAAAACCGGTCAATTTAGAAAAATTGGAAATCATCATCAAACGAGCGCTTAAATCCCGCATCATTGAAGAAGAAAATGTGGTGCTACATAAGCGGCTAGATCAAAAATTTAGTTTCCAAGAGATTGTCGGCCATTCAAAACCGCTCCTGCAAGTGATTGATGAGGTTAAACGCGTAGCGCCCTCAAAAGCTAGCGTACTTTTATACGGGGAAACCGGTACAGGCAAGGAGCTTTTTGCCCAGATGATCCACCAAAACAGCCCCAGGGCTCGCGCATCGTTCACACCCGTCCACTGCGCTTCACTATCAAGCAACCTACTTGAAAGCGAATTATTCGGATACGAAAAAGGCGCTTTTACGGGAGCCGCACAACGCCGCACAGGTCGTTTCGAAGCCGCCAACGGGGGCACTTTATTTTTAGATGAAATTGGAGAGATCGATGCCTCAACCCAAGTAAAATTACTCCGTTTCCTGGAAACCCGTATGGTAGAAAGACTGGGCGGCAATAAACCCATTCCGGTTGATGTACGTCTCATTTGCGCGACCAATAGAAACCTGGAAGAAATGGTCAAAGAAGGCACCTTTAGGGAAGACCTTTATTACCGGCTAAACGTTGTCAACATCACACTCCCGCCCTTAAGAGCTCGAAAGGCGGATATCCCTATCCTGGTTCACCATTACATAGATCGTTTCAGCAAAGAAAATTATTTAAAACCGGTTCCCATAAGCAGCTCAGCGCTCAACATACTCACCCACTACTATTGGCCGGGTAATATTCGAGAGCTCCGTAACTTTTGCGAAAACATTGTCGTCATGCACCAAGGCGGAGAGCTCACAGAAAGGGATCTCCCTCCCCGCTTTCTACAAAAAGAAATCCCCACCAACAATAAGACAGAAAAGTCTACACAAAATACGCACAGCCCTCACACCTTATCTGTCGCTGAAAATGAAAAGGATCTCGTAAAACAGGCCTTAATCGAATCCCGCGGGAACAAGACCGAGGCCGCTAAGCGTCTGGGCATCAGCAGAAGAACCCTTCACCGTAAGCTCGCCCAATGGCCTGAGCTTGAGGTGAATGCTTAGAGTTTTTTTTAATTTAGTATAGGTCGATCAAAACAATCGTACCACGTTCTACCCTGTCAAAGAGTGCTGTGACTTCTTGATTTTTTAAATTGAAATTCCATCTCTCAAAACTCAGCGATTCGCTCTCTGATAGCCCTGAATATTCATTTCTTACTGGTAATCAACGACTTGATTAATTCGCCTAGTCAATCAAGTTGTTCGACCACTTGATTTTAACTCAAAACAGAGTTATCTTCTACTATGAATAAAGTTACCTCAAAAAAAGGATATCATCTCCTAAACTTGTCAAAGGAAAATGATAATTCTTTCAAGAAAAGTAATTTTATAAAAAATGAAACTTATAAAACCAATTTTATAAAATCGGGGGATGCTATAAATTATGTTCGAGAAGAACTAGGAATGGTATCAACCAATCGCAAAATTGAAGAGTACAAGCTGTATAATCTTCTGAGCGTTGACGGAAAAGTTTCCCAAATTGATTATGACTATGCTCAAATTGTCAATTCCTGTAAATATCTATGGATTGAGAATGAGATATACAATAAATTTCCCTCCGAAGTAAAAGAATTTGAAGAAAAACTTGGAGGCAAGGGATGTCTGTTGCGGATTATGATAAATGCTAAAATTCATCGTTTACTAAACGTGGGTAATTGCGGTCCAATGGCCACTGTAGCTTTTGACTATCTCGCAAACAATGGTGTGCGCGGGCTTGAATTGGTCTACGACAATGACATTGATCACGTCTTCTTGATCATTGGAAGAGACCCGAACACCGATATTAATGACCCTGCAAACTGGAAACACCCCGAAAAACCCTTTTGGGTTTGCGATCCCTGGGAAAGCAAAGTTTGGCCGGGTGACCAATACATAGAAGACTTTGATATGTATAAGTCCATTCGCGAAAAGGAAAAATACAATTTCGAAATCGAAGCCTCATTACCGGAAGGCGCATCTTGGGAATCACTGGAGTCACTTAATCATGAGGGAATTCAAACGGAAATATCTTCCATCGAAAATACAGTACTCAAAAATTGCACCTGGATAAAGCATAGTAAAGAGGAAACCAATATCGACAAGGAGTCCTCAATAAATGAGTCCTCAACAAATGAAACCATCCGAAAGGAAATGTTTTTAGCCGCTAAAAAGGGTACTTTGGACCAGTACATTACTGGACTTGAAAATAAGGGTTCTTCCGTAGAGGAAATTAAAAAACTCCTGTTGCAAAAAAATGAAACGGGCGACACGCCTTTACATATTGCGGCTTATAAGGGGCATCTGGAAGACGTTGTAGTGGAACTCATGAATGTTTATTTTAACGTTAATCAAATCGAAGAACTTCTACTACAAAGAAATAATAACGGTGATACTCCCTTGGGTGACGCAAGAAACTATGAACACGATGAATCTGTTAAAAACGTTATTGCGTATCTCAAACTTGATGGTTTGTCGCCTGAACGCATTCAAAAACTGCGTTAAACAAACGTAAAAGGGAACTACAGTGCTCAATATTCCCTTGAGCCTGTTTTATATTTGACGTATTATGATTCTTTTAAGAATACCACGTTATGCTGCATCCATTTCTCATCACTTCCTTCTTTATCCCTTGGTCAAAAATGGCACCCGAGCACATCAAGCCGGATATGGAACTGGCGCTTCTCAACGCTCGCACAAAAATCGAAGCCATCACAAACCAACCACTCGATCACTTAACCTATGAAAGCACTCTCCTTGCGTTTGAAGATGCCAAGGAAGCTGTATTTCGCCCCTGGGGTTTTATTTCCCACTTAGATGCCGTTAATAACAGCAAGGAACTTCGGGATGCCTACAACGAAATGCTGCCCAAGGTAACCGAGTTCTCTACCCAAATTTATTTAAATGATAAACTGTGGAACGTCATCCGCACCTACTCGGAGACAGCAGAGGCTAAACAATTAACTGGCCCCAAAAAGCGTTTCCTGGAAGAGACCGTAGCCGATTTCATCGAACAGGGCGCTAACCTATCCTCTTCTGACAAAGAGAAGCTTAAAAAAATCAATGCCGAGTTGGCCGAGGTCACCCAAAAATTTTCCGAAAACGTCCTGGATTCCACTAACGCCTGGGAATTCGTAACCGATGATCGTAGCATGCTGACGGGTTTACCGGAATCTGCAATCGCGCGTTCCCAAGAAGCTGCTCTTAAAAAAGGCCATGGCTCAAAGGAAGCCCCCAAATTTTTCTTTAACCTCCAGGCTCCGTCCTATGTTCCTGTTATTCAATATGCAGACAACGAGGATTTGAGAAAAAAACTCTGGGCCGCCCACGGCGATATCGGCAAAAAAGAGCCCTACGACAACACAAAACTCATCTGGCGCACCCTAGCCCTTCGCCACGAACAGGCCCAACTCCTGGGCAACCCTCATTTTCCAGATTTTATTCTCAAGCGCCGCATGGCCAAGGGGGGTGAAAATGCCTTAAAATTTGTTAACGATTTTCACGATCGTATTGAATCTCAATTCAGAAATGAGGTAGATGCCTTAGAAAAATTCAAGTCAAAGGAAACGCACGCCGCACAAGAGCACTTCCAACCATGGCAGCTCGCCTACTGGGCTGAAAAACACCGTAAGGCTTATTATGATTTTGATGAGGAAAGCTTACGCCCTTACTTCGCCATTGATAACGTCATGGCCGGCATGTTCCAAATTGTTCAAAGGCTCTACAATATTTCAATCAAAGAAAACAAAAACGTTGAGGCCTGGCATGAGGATGTTAAATGCTACGATATTTTTGATGCTGATGGTGAGCATTTAGGTTCGTTTTACACAGACTGGCACCCTAGGGATGCAAAGCGCGGCGGTGCCTGGATGACAGACTTGATTACCGGCATCCCCGGCGAACCTCATTTAGGTTGCATCAGTGGTAACATGACACCTCCTTCCGAGGGTAAACCTGCTCTGCTCACACATGATGAGGTCTTGACCATTTTCCACGAATTCGGCCACCTACTCCACCACACCTTAGGCAATGTACCCGTAAAATCACTACAAGGCGTACAAGTCGCTTGGGATTTCGTAGAGTTGCCTTCACAAATCATGGAAAACTGGGCTTGGGAGCGCGAAAGTCTGGATTTATTTGCTAAACATTACGAAACCGGCAACCGCATTCCCGATGATTTGTTTGATAAAATGACAAAGGCTCGTAATCATTTATCTGCCATCATCACCATGCGGCAATTATCTCTAGGCAAGATGGACATGGAGCTCCACCTACACTACGATCGTTTTGCCGATAAAAATTTAGACGATTTGGTAGACACTATTTTAGCAACCTATGTCATTCCTTATCAAACAAAAGCACCTAACATAACCCGTCAATTCGGCCACTTATTCAGTAACCCAACCGGTTACGCCTCCGGCTACTACTCCTATAAATGGGCTGAAGTACTCGAGGCGGATGCGTTTTCGAAATTCAAAAAAGAGGGCATCCTAAACGCAAAGGTCGGCATGGAATTTCGTGAAAAGGTGTTAAGCAAAGGTAACAGCAGGCCCGCGGATGAATTGTTTAGCAACTTCATGGGTCGCGAGCCGGACATGAATGCCCTCCTCGAACGCTCCGGTTTACTTTAAACCATACCAACAACAAACATAATTATATATGACAATACTCTTACTGATTATCGTCCCTCTCATCCTGGCCATATGGGCTCAGTCGAAGATATCACGGACTTACTCCCATTGGTCAAAAGTCCCTTCACTCGGCAGAATTACCGGCGCCGAAGCCGCGGATGCCGTCATGAGAAAAGCAGGCATACATGATGTCGAGATCGTTCCCATACGAGGCCATTTAACAGATCATTATGACCCACTTCACAAACGCCTTGCACTCAGTGAAGAGAATTTTCACGGAACAAGTCTCGCTGCTTTAGGTGTTGCCGCACACGAAGCGGGGCATGCTATCCAACACAAAAAGAAATATATTCCGCTACAATTTCGATCCGCGCTTATTCCCGTCACAAACTTTGCCTCTCAGTTATTACCCTTTATTATCTTAGGCGGTTTTTTTCTTGGAATATTAGGCTTGATTAAAGCAGGGGTTATCATTTACCTTATACTTACTGTCTTTCAATTAGTTACGTTACCCGTAGAATATGATGCCAGTAGGCGCGCAAAAAAAGAATTGATGAGTTTAGGGATCCTACAACAAAGTGAAATGCCGGGTGTAAACCAAACCCTAAACGCAGCCGCTTTAACGTACGTTGCAGCTTTTGTAGCAAGTTTAGCCAATTTGCTCTACTTTTTCATGTTGTCTCGCAGAGACCACTAAGACTTCCTTACCCCAACTCACCCCTACGAGTCCCGTATGTACCTAGTACTACGGGACTCCCTTTTGCGCCCCTGGCTAAAAAAGGGCTTGCATATCACCTTTAGCAGTTTACCCTAGAATCGCTTGTCCAGGCTTTTTTCCTGGTCAAACAAGCAGCATACTCAAACAAAACCCATATTCATATTATCTTACCTTATGTATACTAATTTTTCCCCTCAATATGCGCTTAACCAATTTCAACAATTTATCAATCCTGAGTTTCTAAAGAACCACAAAGATGAGGTAAACGATCTCTGTTTGTCACATAGGAAAATTAATAATCAATCTCACATCACATGCCGCAAAATAACCAATAAAACGCACACTCAGGAAGAAATTATAGGATTCAAAGCTGCCAGAAATTTCCTCTGGTGTGCTATATTTGATGGAGTGCACGCACCTATCGCTCAAGAAATTTTCATAGAGTATAAGGCCTTATTTGACTCAAAAAGCAGCAAACCGTTAATGCTGCGTGATGTCCTAAACATCAAACATAGCGTAGAAAAAAAGCGCATCCAATATTTTATAAAATCTTTTCAAGCACCGTTTAAACTTCTAAATATATCGTTTCCCAAAATAACGGAAAACATGGTCTCTCAATTCGAAGGCAATGTTGCGGTTAACTTCGATGACACAAAAACCTTCCTAAACTTTCCCCCAGAAAAGCTCTTTGCCTACCGATTGGCTTTCAATGTGGAATTCAGTAACCAGCTAAGGCAAGAATTCGAAAAGTTGCTAAAACTCATCAATCGCTATGAAAATGCGAACGAAAAAGAAGCGAATATCATCGAACTAGTTCTCAAAAACTCAAATCCTTACCTCAAGGCCGTACTAGCTAAATGCTTTATAATACACAGTTACGTCCAAGAAAAAAAAATAATAAGCTTATCAGGCCTTGATTTGTTTGATTACCCCAAGCTTTTCACAAGAGATCAAGGCTTAAAAAATCGCATAGACATTTTTAAAAGAGATGGCTGCCGCGCATACGATACCATGAGGATCCTATGCCTTTTTCATTCTATTCTAATAGAAACTCAGTCCAAACGGTCATTAAGCACCATCCTTAATAACACTCTAAAATCCTCCTTTCCAGCATATGTCGCAAACATTGATTTAAAACAAGATAACGAAAGCGATGCCCACTTAAGATGCGACTATGGCTGGCAAGAAGATGAATTGTGGGGCTTTAAAAATTCATACCTTGCTGAAATTAACGCAGTAATAGACAATAATAAGGATGGCGGTAGTGATTTTATCGTTACAAAAATCACGAATATCATCAATAAATGTGAAAAGCAAAAGGCCGATAACCCCATAGATCCTTCGGTTCTAAAATCCATAAAAGAATGTATTCTAGATTATAAGGAAAAGAAAGAGGACAGTTCTTTGGAAATGATAACAACCATCATTCAGAACTACGAAAACGAAAAAAACGTCATCCCACAGCCCATTCTTAAAGCCATTAAAATATATGAAGTAGCTATCCGAAGGAATCCGGAGAACCCCTGGAAACATATCTCCCAATTATTGTTTACATTAGCTACAGATGAAGCTTGCCAGATGGAAGCCTTAGGGACTGACCCCGTTTTCTTCATACTGGTTTCTCTCGCTTGCTACATTTCAAATAACTTGCCTATACCGGTTAACCTCTCGCACAAGTCTATAAGAAAACTTTGCAATGCAAAAAATGTTCAATTTGTTCTAGAAAAGCTTAGTCACGAAACAACCGTGTACTCTGATTGGAAATATCCTGAGGGTACAAAGCCACCTACTTCGCTTGGCGAGATCTTGAAAAAGATAGATACTGATTTCTCACTCTCTATCACAAAACAACCCTCCTATCCTTCTTGGACCGCTTTAGTTATCAAGATAACTCAGGCAGTATTCACTTCCATCAAGCATATAAATAACAAAGTTCCCGCAATGTTTGGCTTGGCCAAATTCCTTATATTGACTCAGCTAGCAAAGCGTTTAGCAGAAAATCAGTTACAATCAATAGAAGGTCATTTGAAGAACTTAAATCCCCTCGCATTCCAAAAAGAGGACCAATTCTTAGAGTTCCTCACATCGCACTCGTTATATGCGGATGAAGAACTCTTAGGCGAATTTAAGGAAACGAATATTTCATTGGATAAAAATACCCTCCTGTCAATTAATGAAACAAATGTATTGATAATTGAAGAGGCTCGCAAAATGCTGCTGTCCGAAAACCACATCATTATCGTAGATCCGGAAACATTCAAGTTTTCCGTAAAAAAAGGGGATGACGAAACCCTCACCCAAAAGGAAAAAGAAAAAGCGATCGACCTCACCTACATAGCCATCATGAACACTGCAACGAGCACAGAAATGTATAATTTACTGGATATGCTCCCGGCAATCGATCCGTATAAAGAAAGTAAATACGAACTCTCGCTCAAGACATTCACAGGGGTCACCAAGGCATCCATCACGAACGATGAAGAAAATGATGTCTACGATTTTTACAGGACTCTTGTTCAAGATAATAAAAAGCTGGACTTTAATTTCCTCATAGATGGAAACGAAAATACCAACCTTGCCATTCAATATTTAAAAAAACACAAAAAAACAATCGATCTAATGCAGATCCATAAAGGGCAAGGCGCATTAAGCCTGGCATTTGGCAATAACCTCTTAAAATTCCTTGATTGGCTTAAGGCTAAGAATAATACAATTGAGCCAGCATATATCAGCAAAGATCAAACAGTCGTTCTCAATGCCTTACAGAGCCTCTATCAATTAAAAACTGAATTCGAAAACAATAATGGTACTAAACGGGATATTCCTTTCGTTTTGCCGGATCTATTTCTCCACATGCCGAATCTCTTTTCTTTGGAATTGTTTGCGAAGGGTTATCTGGAAAGCCAATTAATCATGCTGAACAATAGCTTAAAGCCGGAAGAATCTTTTCAGGAATACATAAAAAAGCACACCCAAGAATTGCTCACAGCGCATAGGCCTATGATTACAATGACTAAAGGCTCCAACCTAGCTATCTACTACCTGGATAATCCGGGTGCGTTCAATGTAAGCGATTCAATCATCCTGCCGCCCACCGATCTTGAAAATCAAGAAAAGTTCCTTACCGACTTCAATAAACGTTATAATACCGCATTCAGTCTAGAGAACCTGAAACACCCTAAAGATAAGCTCTTTAACAAAAAATTTGATGAAAATGATTTCATCCGCTCTAAAACTATCCTCATCAAAATTGCTGAGCTCTTTGACAAAAATCTTAAATCATGTAAATCAGACGATGAAAAACTGTCTCTCATTATAGATACAGTACGAGATATTCTGGTATGGAAGGTCTTTCCTGTCAGCGGAGCTCAAGTCTTGCCGATATTACAGGCGTTTCTCTGCGAACATGCAAAAATTCAACACTTCGTCATCGAAAGCCTACACTACTCTAATCTAGACAATAATATCGTTATCGATGAAATTAAAACAAATGGCCAAAAGAATCTCGAGCTCTTCAATAAAAAATTCAAAGCTACCTTTGAGAGTAAAAATCTTTTCAAGAACCTGGATCTATGGCTGAAACATATCAATCCTAACGACGAAAAAAAGGAACCGCTTCTCCTAAAGTCAAATCAAACCAGGGATACAAGAAGCTTCGAAGAAATAATGAAACAATTTGAAACACCTCCCAAAAATAAATCTTCTCAGAAAAATCAAAAACAGGTGAAGAATCTCACCCCTATTAAGGAAGATCTAAAAATCGTAACCGAGGTAAAAGAGAAAGAGATCATTGAAGACATTAAGACAGAAAAACAGATCACTAAAACCATTAAGCCTTCGGTAAACAACGTTCAAGAAATCGTTCTACCTAACCAGAACTTCTTTAATGAAGATACGGAAACAGGTGATTTCATTCTCGTTAAAAAGAAAACCAAAAGCAAAAGGCCGTTCTTTCCTTCCCGTTCCAAAATTAAAGACACCAAAAGCAAACCTAACTTAAATTTAGAAAAAGAACGTGTCACCCTCAAAAGCATCGATGATTCAAAGATCGTCACCGTAAACAAGGACATCGTGATCGAAGAGGATAACTTGGCTCCGGTAAAATTTGTTAAGAAAATAGAACCGCTTAATGAATCAAAGCTGCAGGTTTCAAAAATAGAAGAAAGCAAAATAGAAACGAAACAAAAACACAAAAAAATATCCATAAACGTTAAAGAAATGGATAAGATGCTTGATAAATTATGGAAAAAATCAGATATCGATCCAGACAAGTTTATCCAATTGAATAAACTAAACCCAAGAATACCTCGTGGACCAAAAATGACATCACAAAGAAATGTTCAGCAACTTTCTTCCGATAATCTTCTTTTGATTGAAATGCTCAAAGGAAAATCATTGAGCTCTGAAGAAAAAATCATGCTTAAAGACATAACCCTGCGCAACTACTATGCAAATCAAAACAACTAGTTTACCGTGTTACGTGATGCGGAAACGCTTGCTACCTGCTGTCTTTATTTATTAACCTTAGGCCAATGCCCCGCTACTTTTATGTACTTCTTGCTTTCATCTTCTCTACGGCCTTATCCTTTGTGTTGCTCACACAAACCCCATTGCCCCGTGAAGCTTCCTTTATGGCGGGCATTTTCCTTCTTGCCGCTATTCTCTGGGCGACAGAAGCTATACCCCTCTTTTCTACAGCCCTGATTGTTATAGGGCTTCAGGTAATCCTCTTTGCTAACCCCGGTAACTGGCTTTACCTGGGCTTTCAAAATACCCCGGGGCCCTCTTTTCGCTCAATCCTTGCCAGCGCCGCTGATCCTGTCGTTTTTCTTTTCTTTGGAGGGCTTCTGATGGCTCAGGCCGCAATAAAAGAGGGTGTGGATAAAAAAATGTCCTCGCTTATTATTCAGGTCTTCGGCAATAAACCCCGCCAGGTACTCCTTGGCTTCATTCTGGTAACTGCCCTCTTTTCCATGTGGATGAGCAATACTGCCTCTTGTGCGATGATGATCGCCTTGGTCGCTCCGCTAACCGCAGCGCTTAGTGATCGAGATCCCTTTCGCAAAGCGCTCTACCTCGCTGTCCCTTTTGCCGCAAATATTGGGGGCATGGGAACTCCCATTGGCACTCCTCCTAACGCACTCGCCTTCAGTTACATCAAGCAGTCCGGCCACTCAATTAGCTTCATTAAATGGATTTTTATTGCTTCGCCGATTATGCTAATACTCCTTTTGGCCTGTTGGCTCTTGCTTTATTTCTTTTACCGTCCACAGGAGCCTCTATCTCATCTTGCTATTCCCAGGCAGAGTATGACTCCCCGAGCTTGGTATGTCGTTACTGTTTTCAGCATAACCATTTTGCTTTGGCTAACCGAGCCACTTCATAACCTACCTGCACCGGTTGTAGTCATTTTTCCTATTCTTGCCCTGGCGATTGCTAATATCATTACTCGCGCCGAAATAAACAAGATCAACTGGAGTGTCCTTATCCTTATCGCAGGTGGTATCTCCCTGGGAGCAGGCATTCAAGTAACTCATTTAGACACCATTTTCCTTGAATTCATACTCGCCTTCAATAACCCACTCACGCTTACTGCCTGCCTCATTGCTATCCTTCTCATCACGTATACACTGAGTACATTTATGTCGAACACCGCAGCGGCCAATCTCCTTCTCCCTATTGGTATCGCGATCGCCCCCAATCTCCCGGGGTCTAGTAATGTGCTGCAGATTGCTCTCAGTATCGCTTTTATGTCTTCGGCGGCTATGGCGCTTCCTGTAAGCACCCCCCCAAATGCCCTCGCTTACGCATCCAATGCTTTTACGACAAAGGATATGGCGCGTGTTGGTTTCATCATTGGCGCTCTTGCTTTAATATTAATTCTGCTCTTTCTTTCCTAACGCAAAAAACCTATTGGCCTTTGTTGTCATGGCAACTTAAGCGGCCAACTTCCGATAATTCCTAACGTTAAAGGATAAGGGCCATGGCGTCGCTCATTAAACCTGAATTCGGAAACTTACTGTAAATCAGCTCTAGATTTCATTATTCCAAAAAGGTAAGCTGTCTTGAGACTTGTAGTATTGATCACTTTAGGTACTGTTTTGCAATTCCCTTAACATCTCAATTCCTCACCCCCTTACCGGCATCCCCCTCTTACCCTCAGTATTTTCTTAAATCAGTCAATCGGGAAGCATTCCAAAAATACCCTCGCAACACCTCGATGGCACTTCATTAAGCAGATAATGTCCACTAAAAAATTCCTGCCATTTTCGTTTCTCAAGAAACCTCTCCTACCCCAAGCTTTCCTTCCATTAGTGCACTTATGTTCACTCAAGGCCCCCATGTTTGTTTCAGGTGAAACAAACCGGCCCTCCAATTACTAAAAAATAGCGAAATAATGAACAATTAATGATCAAAAAATAACCAAATAAACCGCAATCGGATAGTAAATAGCTTTAAAAAATAAACGATTTAAAATTAAGCTTTAAAGCCTGGTGTCTGCCCTGTCTTACGTTTATTTTGTACAAAAATCGTAAGGAACAAACCGCCCACTAAGATCACGGCCGTCCCCATTACAGATATCATGAAACTGTGGAAGGGGCTTTTATAAGCGGCCCAATCGCCAGTCCAACCCGGGGATACCGTCATCCAAATGATCGTAGCCACCCCAAGCACTACAGCCCATATAGCCACAGGCCTTGTTGCCTTTCTAGAAATAAGCCCCAACAAAAACAATCCCAAGATTCCTCCTCCAAAAACGCCTGAAAGCTTCCACCACAGATCCAAAATGGCTCCTTCCATATGCGTCAACCAAAATGCCATACCAATCGCCAACCCGCCTAGAATAAGGGATACAGCATGAAGCACATTCTTAGACTCCCGATCGGAAACTTCCATATTCAGGCACACATAGGGTTTATATATATTACAGAGAAACAGGGTTGCCGCTGCATTCAAGTCTGAGTCTATGCTACTCATCGCCGCCGCCAATATAGCCGCTATCAAGAAGCCTACCGCGCCACTGGGTAGCTCATTCATAATAAAGTAGGGCAATACAGCATCATTGTTATTAAAGACGTCTCCAGCCGCCGTCACTAACCCGGGTTGAGCAGTATAAAAGGCGTACAAACCTGTCCCAATCAAACAAAACAGCCCAGCAACAGGCACCGTCATCAACAAACCAATCCACACGCTTCTTGTAGCCGCCTTATCCGATTTAGCCACCATATACCGCTGCACAAAGGACTGATCAATGCACAGCCACCTAAAGTTAATCGATATGCTATACAGGATCACAACCAGCCCTGTAGGCTTTATCAGGCTTAAATCCCACTCCCCGAAGCTAAACTTGTTACCCGCTTTAGCAATCTCAAACACCTGCGTAGCTCCACCGGGCATCTTGGCAAAAATAAAATAAACGCATACAACCGCGCCCGTCATCAATACGATACTCTGCAGCACATCCGTCCAGATCACGCCTTCAATACCACCAAAATAGGTGTACGCCGTCACAACCACGCCCACAACAATGATCACCCAGGTATTACTCCACCCTGTCAACGGTGTCAGCGCCACTGCAACCAAATACATCATAACACCAATCCGGCCCATCTTGGTCAAGAAAAAGCACACCACCGCGTATATACAAGCCCAAGGCCCAAACCGCTCCCCTAAATGCGTATACGCCGAAATATGCCCTGATTTCCTATAAAACGGAATGATATACATAACGGCAATAACAGCCATAAGCGGCGGCACAAGCTCAAAGAGAAAGGGAGACCAATTCCCCCCAAACGTCTTCGCAGGGTACGCCAGAAAGGTAATGCTGCTCATCCACGTCCCCAACAACGAAAACCCGACAACCCAAGCCGAAAGCGACCTTCCTGCATCCATAAAGCGCTGCGCGCTCCCCCCACGTATCGCAAAGTAAAACCCGGCAGCCAAAACCACCATCAAATACACACATATAATAACAATATCAACCGTAGATAGGGGCATAAGCTTTATTAATTAAATTAATGATACATTCTAAAAAACGCAAAAATATTGTCCATCTTTTATTCTTCAAAATTGCATTGATTATCTTCCCGAAAAACGTATAATAAATTTATAAAAACCAATAATATATAATGAATCAATTAACAACAAATTTCAAAAAAATCTGGAGAAAGAGCACTGGCAACAGCAATCAAGACTCCCAGAAAAAGATTAAATCAGAGAATAAAATTTCTAGTATTGAAAAAAAATTCAGCGATCGAGACATCGAATTGCTCAACAAAATCGAGAACGACTATAGCAAGCTAAATAACAGCCTTTTCCAGGACGACTTCCTCCAGAAGGATATGACTGAAAAGGAGTTAAAAGAATACATCATATTCACAAAGGAATATACCGAAATGAGCGAAAAGGATAAAATAGATACCTTTTACAAGTATTTAGACGGCAAAATCGATCGCAAGAAAGCCGGCAAATCTTTAGAGCTGTTGCGCTTTGGGACAAAAATTGCTTCATCAAAAGAAAGTTTTTTGATGAAAAAAACTGACAACTAGGTTTTAAGATTTATCGTCTTCAAATGCAATTGGGACGTACAGTGCCTGTTGTCGTTTCACACGTCTTTCCAGCTCTTGGTCGCCTTGCCAACGTCGCACATCAAAGAAGCTGACGTAGATCATAAGCGAGAAAAGAAGGAACATAAAGATGCTTTGGGTCCCTATAACAAGTTTGGGAGGCAGGGGTCTTCCCATCAGCTTGCCTATTGTCGCAAAGGCCATGTGACCTCCGTCCAGGACTGGTATTGGCAATAAGTTCAATATCGCGAGGTTAATGTTAACAAAGATCGTGAACCAGATAACCAAACGCAGATCTTCCGAAGAAAAAGTGTGGAATACTCGTATAATGCCCGGAGGCCCCATGAGATTACTGAGCTTAACATCTGAATCTCTGCTGATCAAGCTGGCCAGCGTACGCAAGGTCATGGAAATGGTGTCTTTAAACTGGTCTATCGGGTTAATGTGAGAGAGAAAGATTTTGCGCTTGAGCTCAATCCCGATCATCGCTTGTGTTTTCGCAGGAATAATGGAGGCCGTCACCGGTTTATTAATTGTGACTGTATAGGGACCGTCATCAAAACTCAGAAACTCTAGTTTCACGGAATTACCTTCGATCGATCTGGCGATGTGATTAAAGTCACTCAAGCTATGGACCTGCTTGCCGTTGAGGGCAATGAGGGTATCATCCTCATCAATAAAATCAAGGGGCGTATAAGAACCAGCTTCCATCTCAAAGACAATCAATGTACTTTGCTCATCCCCATTTTTTTCTAATGGGAGAAAATGGATGTAAGGCAAGGGTTTTTCGCCAGAATGAATATTGAGGCTTGCTAGGGGCTTTGTATAGGGAACCTGTTCTGCTAATAAAGGCAGCTGCAGCGTTTCCCCTTTTCGCTCTACCGTAAGAAGCGTTTTTTCATGAGGCGATTCATTAAGCATATCGCTTAAACCATGCAGGGAATAAAGCTTTTGGCCATTGGCATGCGTGATGATGTCATCGACTTTGAGGCCGGCGATCGCTGCCGGGGAATGCTCCATAATGCCTCCGATGAGGACTGTTTGCGCGGGAGAAACACCTGCCACACGCATCGCATCGCCCGATAGCGGGTTTACTTTAACCAATTGGGGATAAACGGGTATATCGAGCAGCTTGCCATTGCGCTCAATGGCAAATAGGGCTTTAGGGCTATGGTTATTCTCATCTCTGCCGGTGCCGGTAACAAGAATTTTCTGAATATCGCCCCAATTAGAAACCTCCACGTCATCGATTGCCAAGACCTTGTCCCCTGGTCTTAATCCGGCGTTATAAGCGGGCCCATCAACCTCTTTATCGATATCAACTTTTAAGAGCTTTGGGACGTAACCGATGACCGTAGTTTCCCTATCCTCTGTCGTTGGCTGGCCAACTTGCCATAGAATAATTGCCAGTAAAAATGCGAAAATGATATTGAAGACCGCACCCATGACGCTGACAATCATTTTGTCCGCATAGCCAATTGGAGGCAGCGGCTCTTTTGATTGTGGAGAATCTCCCCCTTCAATAGCGCCCATATCAGCCAACTGAGGCAGGGCAACATAGCCCCCAAGCGGCAGTAGAGAGATACGGTATTCTACACCATTACGCGTCCATCCAAAAATTTTAGGCCCAAAGCCGATGGAAAAGCGGTCTACCTTAAGCCCGCGTCTACGAGCGGCCAAGAAGTGGCCTAATTCATGAATGAAAATCGATCCCCCAAAGAAGACAACGATAAGGAAAATAGACCAGATATTTGAAAATAAGGAAGATAAGTACTCCATGGATTGGGGATATTCAAAGTCATACACCAGGCAAAAGCAATGGTAAAGAGCAGTAAGGGGTTATAAACCAACATACCAAAAAAAAGAAGGCCCACACACCTAAAAGCGCAATCTGTAAAGAAAACAGGGCAACTTTAACAAGTTACCCCATTGTGAAAAAAATCTTTATCAAGACTTATAGGTTAGGGAAAAGTCCCGGATGCTCGAAGTCGCTGTCTTCAAACTCACTGGCGCGTGTGACGAAATCAATATCCGTGAGGTATATCGAACTTCCTTTACCATTGAAATGAAAGATGACTTCACCGCCAATTTCACGCATTCCAGTTCCGGCAGGAGTAGCTTTACCCACAGGTTCATCTTTGCCAGCAGGAGCAGCCTTACCCGCAGGCACGTGAAAAGGAACAGAAAGCACCTTTTGAATTAATGTGCCTTCTGGGTCTAGCGTAAACCTATTGGGAACAAGTGATACGGTAGCCTCTTTGGATCCTGTTTTGACAACAGTAAATTTCCCTTCAGCCTGAACGGAATCAAAAGCCATTGCTTTATCAAAAGATTGCATCTCTTCCAGCTTCGTGAAGGTCTTTTTAGCCACCTCTGCTCCACTTTTGTAGAAAGTTACAGTTATATTAACGTCTTTAATATTCTTGAAATCTTCACTAAAGAAGGTTCCCCATACTTCAGCATTTACCTTTAATTTTTCTACCATGAGGCCGCCAAAGGCGTATCCTTTGCTTGCTAGGGCACCAAAAAACAATCCGAAGGCCAATACGGCTATTATGCTACGTTTCTTAATCATATTCATTCCTTTATTTGGGGTTTAAACATTGATCAGTTATGAGGGTAACTAGTCAACATTCAACATTTTCCCCCCGCATTACACTCATGTCAAGGGGTAAATTTAAGATTCGCTTGACAAGCCGAGTTAAAACTCTTAACTTTAACTTCGAGCTTAAACTCTGCCGTTAACATCTAACACTAACTAAATAAAACATGAATATTAAACAAAAAATAACAATACTATCTATTTTTATTGCAGCCATAAGCAACCTTTATGCTGAAGACTGCCCTGATGACCTGAAAGATTACTTTGATATGCCAGAAGGTTGCTGCTACTCCGTTGGCAATATACTAGTAACAGACATTTGGACGCTATCTAATAATTTAGGTCAACTCGTAAAAGCAACGAAAGATAAGGCAATAACACAATCCCAAGCACACCAAATTAAACAACAGGTAGATGCCGCTAACAACTTTATTATACTTTGCGCGAGAACTGGTGGTGATGTTACTATCGATACAATAAAAAGAGCCTTCAAACAAGGTTTTGACGGCGGGAAGGTGAGTAAGCCGGAAGAAGCTTCAAGACTTATTGAGGCAAATGATGTACTTATCAACAAGAACCGCTTGCATTTCTCAACACTAGAAGAGCTTGCTAAAAGCGGGTTCACACTAAAGATCTCAAAATTCAAAGAAGAAATAATCGGTAGCTACTTCTGCCGTAACGAAGAAAATCCCCAGAAACAATTAGCTATGCATGAGGCTCGAGCCCGTTATGAAAATGAGATGATATCAATCGGCAATTATAATGGCAGCAATGTCAATGGCGATCAGAGTTTAAGCAATATGTAAAAACTCGAGTCCACTTATTTTAAAAGCGAGTCTTATTTGATCATAATACTCGCTTTTTCTTTTAAACCACAGACTTCCTCTTTTGCCAACAATCGGGCTTGCTGGTCAATTTCAAGCGCCTCCTTGAGTGAGCGCGCTGAAGTTGAGAAGATCGGGTTCTCGAGAACAGCTTCGATCACTCGGGGGATATCCAGGAAACCAATTTGTGTTTTCAGGAAAGCCTGAACTGCTATTTCATTAGCCGCATTAAAGGCCTCCGGGTAAGCTCCACCGGATTCCATGGCATTTTTAGCAATAAAGAAGCACGGGTAACGAGCCGAATCAATAGGCGAGAGCTGCAGGCTGTAGAAAGACGCGAGGTCTATGCCTTCCGTTGCCCCAGGAAAGCGATCTGGATAAAAAAGAGAATACTGAATAGGGAATGTCATGGATGCCGGGCTCATTTGAGACAAAACAGAGCCGTCTACAAATTGAACTAAAGCATGAATGATACTCTGCGGGTGTAGCGTTGCATCGAGTTGCTCTGGACGCAGGTCAAACAACCATCGCGCTTCCATGAGCTCCAGGCCTTTGTTGGCCATAGTGGCACAATCAACCGTAATCTTTGGGCCCATATTCCAGTTAGGATGCTTAGTAGCGCATTTAGGTGTGGCATCTTTGAGCTTTTCTAGCGGCCAATCCCTAAAATAGCCCCCGGAGGCCGTCAGAACGACTTTTGAAATTGTACTGCGATCTGAAACGCCTTCCAGACATTGAAAAACGGCATTATGCTCACTATCTACAGGTAAAATACGGGCGTTGTTATTTTTTGCAGCTTGGATGAGAAAGGATCCTCCGAGAACGAGAATTTCTTTATTCGCGATAGCCACATCGATGCCCGCCTCCAGTGCTGCGAGAGCTGGTTTTAACCCTGCCGTTCCTGAAAGGCCAAAGATCACTATATCAGCTTCAGGCAATGTTGAAATCTCCATCAAACCCTCTATACCAGCGTAGAGCATTTGATCCCGACTGAACAATGAGGACTCGCTGGCGCCGATGAAAGCATCCGGATCGATGAGCGCGATATGTTTAACATCAAATTCTTGGGCAATACTCGCCAATTTATCAAATTGCTTGTATGCAGCTATTGCAATCAAGTTTAGCTTATCAGAATGCTTACGAAGAACCTTAAGGGTATTTTCCCCTACGGAACCGGTAGCGCCCAATAATACAACGTTCTTCATATCAAATTAAAAGATAGTGTACCGCAGGAGAAGGAATCCTAAAGGAGCGCTAAAAAGAAGGCTATCCGTTAAATCAAACATACCGCCGATACCCGGGATAACTTTACCGGAGTCCTTCACTCCAGCCTGACGCTTGAGGGCAGATTCCACCAAGTCAGATGCAATGGAAAGCGCTGCGATTGGAATGGCTATGATCGCCGCAATAAGGGGTGAAAAATTCTCTGGCATGTACCGAGAGAAACAAAAAACAATAACCGCTCCTATAATACTTGAAGTGACAATGCCCCCTAACGCACCTTCGATGGTTTTACCCGGGCTAATATTTGCCGCTAGTTTTTTATTACCAAATAATTTTCCTATAAGGAGGGCGCCAACATCCGTAAACTTGGCAACCGCAATCAACCAGAGAGTGAGTACAAGGCCTGTAGCCGGCAAGTCAAGATCCTGGTAATGTCGGAAAAGGCGAACGTAATAATGGAGCATGAAGGGCACCATGGTTAACCCAAAGAGCGTGGGCATAAGCGAACTTGTCATTTCTGCCAATGAGGGACGTCTCAGGAGTGTTAAATTAATGACAATCAGGGCAATAGCAAAGACTTCCGTGCCCGCGTCATGATCCGGTATTTGAGTATATTCAGGGATATACCACGTGGCCAGGATGATCAGGATGCCAAAAGAGATACCCATGAGGCGCCTTGGCTTAAACTGGGTCTTAGCCAATAAGTTATAGAGCTCATTTTGGGTGAGTGCTGTGATGGCCACAAGTAACCAAACACCTCCTTGTGTTCCCAAAAAGACCGGGACGAGAATAACGATAAGCCAGAGGCTAATAGTGCTGAGGATACGACGAATCATGAGATAGGAGAAGATAATTGCTGAATTTGGTCTCCTGTTTTGCCAAAACGACGTTCACGGGCGTAATAAGAGTCAAGGGCTTGTTGAAAAGCCGCTTCATTAAAATCAGGCCAATAGGTTTGAGTAACATATATTTCAGCGTATGCACCCTGCAACAACAGGAAGTTGCTTAATCGGTGCTCGCCTGAAGTACGTATGATGAGATCGGGATCCGGAATATCTTTAGTATCCAGGAACCCGGAAAGTTTTTCCCAGTCGAGAGACGCAGGATCTTCTATGCCCTCGCTGGCTGCTGCCACGTAGCGCTTTACGCTTGCTACGATTTCAGCACGGGAACTGTAGTTTAAAGCCAATGTCAAATTTTTTTCTGAAAAAGCACGCGTGTCTTGCATCAATTTATCGAGCCTATTCACGACTTTTTCGGGAAATGCCGTGTAGTCCCCAATGACGCGAAAACGAATTTTCTCACGCACAACACGCTTGGCATATTTAAACAGAAAAACATTTAGGAGCTGCATAAGCCCAGTGATCTCTTCCTTCGGCCTATTCCAGTTCTCCGTAGAGAAAGCAAAAAGGGTTATATAGTTAACCGAAGCATCCTTTGCGGCATTTAAAAGTTTCTGTATCGCCTCTGCCCCTTTCTTATGGCCTTCAAGACGACTTAAACCACGCTGCTTAGCCCAACGACCATTCCCATCCATGATGACGGCAACATGGTTGAGTGGCGGTTTATCCGAAAATGCAGTATAATGAGACACAGTTAGCTAAACAAGTGGTTTGGAATGGTATACCCGTTTTATGAGGAGCTTTCAACCCGAAAAAATCGGGTCTAGAATATGACATAAAGATAATGGAAGGGTTTTTAGCGGGGTTCCAAAAATAGATTTTGACATCGCATAAGAAATATGACCTAAAATTAAGCTTTAATTCACGATATTCATCTATGAAAACCACGGAAAAAACTATGCATTCACCTTACGTAGAATCTGTATTTGAAAAAGTAAGCGCCCGGAACACCAACGAGCCACTCTTCATACAAGCGGTTCAAGAATTTCTAGAGAGCATAGATCCAGTCGTTGAGACAATGCCTCAAGCAGAAGAATTTAACCTGGTAGAGCGCATGTGTGAGCCTGAGCGCCAAGTTATTTTCAAAGTGGTTTGGCATGATGACAACAACATTGTCCACGTAAACCGTGGCTATCGTTTAGGATTCAATAGCGCGTTAGGGCCCTACAAGGGCGGATTACGTTTCCACCCTACCGTAAACTTGGGTGTGATGAAATTTTTAGCCTTTGAGCAGGTTTTTAAAAACAGCTTAACCGGTCTACAAATCGGTGGCGGCAAAGGCGGATCTGACTTTAACCCAAGGGGTCGCTCGGATCGTGAAATTATGCGTTTTTGCCAAAGCTTCATGAATGAGCTTTACCGCCACATTGGAGACCGCTCTGATGTACCTGCTGGTGATATCGGCGTGGGTTCTCGCGAAATTGGCTATTTATTTGGTCAGTACAAGCGTTTGACCCAACGTTATGACCTGAGCGTTTTGACAGGTAAGGGCGAAGAATGGGGCGGATCGTTGGTCCGTAAAGAAGCTACCGGTTATGGTTGCGTCTATTTCGCAGCAGAAATGTTGCAGAACGTAAACGAAAAGTTGACCGGTAAGGTTGCGATCGTATCTGGTTCTGGAAATGTAGCACTCTATACTATTCAAAAGCTACAGCAACTAGGTGCTAAAGTGGTGGCCTGTTCGGACTCTGAAGGCTATATTTATGATCCAAGTGGACTAGACCTCCCTGCATTAATTAAACTCAAGGAAGTGGAGCGCAAACGCGTTTCCGAATACCTCGACACGCATCCTAAAGCAGAGTACAAGCCAAAGGGTGTTATCTGGGAAATTCCTTGTGATTTGGCGTTCCCTTGCGCAACACAAAATGAAATAACAGAATGTGATGCCAAGACCTTGGTCAAAAACGGCTGTCGCTTAGTTTGCGAAGGAGCCAACATGCCGACGACAAACGAAGGTATAAAGATCCTACAAGAGAATGGTGTGTTATTTGGACCTGCCAAGGCCGCAAATGCTGGCGGCGTGGCTGTATCTGCCCTTGAAATGCAGCAGAACGTGACCTGGGCGAATTGGACGTTTGAAGATGTAGACAATCGTTTACACCTCATTATGAAACGAATCCATGAGACTTGCTTGAAATATGCCGCTCAATACAACAACCCTGGCAATTACGTTGCTGGCGCTAATATTGGTGGATTCCTACGGGTTGCAAAGTCCATGATCGCTCATGGTGTCGTTTAAGCCCATTTTTGGTTGAATTTCGAATACCCTTGTGATTCGCAGGGGTATTCTTTTATTTATTGTTGAAGAAATATTTTATGGAAATTCCGAATATTAAAAACCGTGAAAAACGTTCAAATAGCGATGTTTCCCTAGTAAAAAAAGAGGGTCTTGAGGAAGATAAAAAGAATCTCAGCACAGGGAATTTGAGTCTAAAACCAACAAAGCAAACGCATTACCTTAAACATGATAGCTTCACGTATACACCTCCATCTTTGCTCGAACGTTGGGCTGAAACAGGGGAAAAACCCAATGAAATAATCGAATTCGAGAAGAAGAAAACTAAAAAAAACAATGAAGAACCAGATATCGAACTCGTAAAATATCTGGAAGAATTGGACTTGGATATAAAAAAAGAAGAGACTAAGGAAGATTCAAAAAATGAATTGAAAAGCAATGAGAACGAGGAAGATATTGATAATCTAGAATTTAGTTTTGATGATGTATTTGACTTCATCGTAGAAACCCCAAAAAAAGAATTGAAAAAGAAAGTGAAAGTCTCACAAAAAGAAAGTTCCGATAAGAAATCTTCTGACAATGAGAATGATCTTAATTTTGAAGATATGTTTTAATTGATATCCACAATCCACAACCCCCAACTTCTGAAAATCATGGAAAAAGTTACCGGAAAAACCCCTACCAAAACCAAAGAAGAAAATTCCAATAACACCGGAAATTTTTCCAAGTGGGACGTTCAAACAAAAATAAAAGAAGATAAGAGCCCCAAGAAAGTTATCATTGATACTTTTGTGAGTGACGATGAAGAACCAAATTGGAGTTTTTTAGAAACAGCTCAATCCGAACAGTTTAAAAAGGATAAAGATGTCCCTCTTAAAGAGACTCAAAACAAAACAAGTAATAATGTTTTCAATAAAGAGGCCTACGAGGAAAACAGCTTCTGGGGAATGTGCGAATGGACGGACTCTGAGGACGAGAATGATCCACTTCCCAAACAAGGTTGATAATAAATAACTTATAGCGTTTTCCGCTTGCAATGTTAGTTATTTTCTGCTTTACTGTCTTCACATATGTTTAGAAAATCTTCTAAAGGGTATACCCTACTTGAAATAATATTGGTCGTTGCGGTAATAGGAATATTGATTGGAGTCGTATTGCCTGGTTTTTATAAAGCAAGGAAAGCATCCGCTCGATTCCAAGCAAAGTCCCAGTTTCAGCAATTAGCGATGGCATTAGAGAATTACCAACTCGAATACGGCCGTTACCCCAGCTTTCTAAGCGAAAACCCCATCAAGCTCACGGATCCTAAAGTAGCCCAAGAATTAATGGAAGCGTTGAGTGCTAAGAAGTCCGCATTGAATGAACGTGGGATTGGTTTTTACAGTTTTTCGGAAAAGGAGTATCGCAACGGTGTGCTATTGGAGGGCTTTAATAATCCCAATATTTATATCGCGGTGGATAATGACGGCGATGGTGTTATCGAAAATGAGCAAATGCCGACTCAGGATACAAAGCTGCATGCCAATGTCGCTATTTTCTCACTTACAAGTGATGGGAAGAAGAATGATATCGAAAATGTATACAGCTGGGAATAATTTCCCCCATGCGCTTTAACCCCAAACATAAGGAATGCGGTTTTACGTTACTGGAATTGATTCTGGTAATCAGCTTAGTAACGGGTGTGCTGCTCTTGATGACTTACAAGGTCAGTAGGCCCAAGAATACAGCCCTTTTAAATAGCGCGGAAACCTGTATCGCCAAAGCATTTGAAATTGGCCGAATGAAAGCGGTACTCAAAAAAGAATCTGTCACGATCCAATTACTGCCCGAGACCAAGCAAATTAATGTCGGTAATGAAGTATTTTATCTACCAAAAGGCATTAGTATCAGCGCCCAACAGGAGTGGTCTATTAATCCACAAGGCTTATTAGACAAAAATGCTCAAGGCCTAATACATATTTATATGGCGGAAGACAAAGCGCGGGAAAGGTTGCTTACGGTTACAAAAACAGGCAAAGTATTCCCGAAAACACATGAAGGCAGTTAGGGAAGAAACAGGATTTACGCTGATAGAGACCATTTTGGCCTTGGCTATATTAAGCCTGGCTATTTTGACCTGGGTCGGTTTTGTTTCTGTTAGCTTAAACAATAAAAAACGTGTGATCGAAACGGATGAGATACAAGCCGTCCGAAACCATGTTGAACATACGTTACAGGGAGAAAAGATTGAACCGTTTCCTTACGATTTCGTTTATGAGAATTATACGGTTTCCATTAATGTACTCGAGGCTGAGTATACTCCAAAAGACGCACAAATTGTTCACGTGCAGCTAAGAAAGGAGGGGAAAAAATTATTTACTTACCAAACAGTCTATCCACACAAGGGATGAAAGCAAAAGCTGGGTTTACCGTACTGGAAGTCATCCTTTCCTTGAGCGTGCTGATCATAGTACTCGGTATCTCCTTAACCGTAGCCACGCCAGCGATTAACGCTTGGAAACGTGTTTCCGAAAAAGGGCAAGCCATAGAGGAGGGGAACGTAGCATTGTCCTATCTCATTAAAGATCTGGAAGCCGCCAATCACGAAAGTGTTCAGATTTCAGAAAACAGGATCACATTTCAAACAACGGGCAACAAGCCCGATAATATTTCCTACGAAATAAAGAATAATGAACCACAGGGGATATACCGCAGCCATATTGTGGGCAAACAAGAAGCCATAACCGAACCCGAGAATTCAGAATTGATCGCTATTGGCGTCACCGGTTTATCCTGCGAACAAAGGGATCCATTCATGAACGTGACCTTAACCATGCTTGAGGGAACGACCTTTCATAGAAAAGTGTATTTTATGGCAGAAACGAATTGGGTTAGCTCTCTGTAGAGACTTCTTTATCTCCTTCAATGGCAGCTTTGAAAGCGTGCCAAGGGAGTGTTGCGCACTTAACGCGCACAGGGAAACGCCTCACGCCAAGGAGCGCTACAAGATCCCCCAGATCCTCATTATCAACATCTGGCTCTTCTTCAGATGTGAGAATAGTATTTACCTTTTCCATCAATGAGACGGCTTCCGGAAGGGTTTTCCCTTTGAGGTAAAGGGTCATTAATGATGCAGAAGCCTTAAAGATGGCGCAACCTTGCCCCACAAAGCTGATGTCTTCAATTTTATCATTCTCCAGCTTCACATAAACAGTGACCTGGTCTCCACAAAGCGGGTTATGCCCGTCCGCACAGTGGCTGCAATCACACATTTTGTGGGCATTACACGGGTGCTTATTATGATCGAGGATGATTTCCTGATAAAGATCTGAAATATGATTATCCATAAATTAAAAAAATTGTGCTACTTTATGAACCGCGGCCGCAAGTCTATCCACCTCTTCAATGGTGTTGTAAAACGCAAATGAAGCGCGCGCGGTACTGGGAAGATTAAGCCGTTGCATAAGGGGCTGGTTGCAATGATGGCCAACACGGATTGCGATGCCCTCTTCATTAAGAAATGTACCGATATCATGTGGGTGAACATTGTCTAACACAAAAGAAACAACGGAGACTTTTTCTTTAGCGGTTCCGATCAGGCGCAAATGGTCGATTGATTTCAGTTTTTCCGTTGCATAGTCATGTAACTTCTGTTCATGAGCCAACAGTTCTTGAGGGTCAAATTGAGCCAAATACTCAAATGCCTTGGCAAGCCCGATAGCTCCCGCAATATTAGGGGTACCGGCCTCAAAGCGCATCGGAGGCGCACGAAAGGTTGTTTTTTCAAACGTGACCTTTTCGATCATATCTCCCCCACCCTGATAAGGTGGCATATTATCCAAATGCTTACGTTTTGCGTAAAGAATACCAATACCGGTAGGACCATATAGTTTGTGCCCGGAAAATGCAAAAAAATCACAATCGAGCTCCTGCACATCAATCGGGAAATGAACTATCGATTGCGCGCCATCGAGCAAAACTGGGATATCTCGATCGTGGGCTAATTTAATAATAGAACGAACCGGGTTAATCGTGCCCAAAGAATTAGAAGCGTGCGTGACAGAAACGAACTTCGTGCGATCGTTAAACAATTTCTCAAATTCATCCATCATGAGCTCACCCGCATCAGTCATCGGGGCAACCCTTATTCTGAAGCCCTTTTCCGCAGCCAAGATTTGCCACGGAACAATATTGGCATGGTGCTCCATAACCGTGATAATAACCTCATCTCCTTCAGAAAGATTGGTACGCCCCCAAGATTGCACAACCAGGTTGATTGCCTCTGTTGTTTGGCGGGTAAAAATGATTTCCTGCTCTTGAGCGGCATTGAGAGCCCTAGCAATCGTTTTGCGAGCATTCTCATATGCATTCGTTGCTTTCTCCGCCAAGTAATGGACACCTCGATGGACATTTGAGTTTTCTGCCTGATAATAATGAGAAATGGCGTCAATGACATATGCCGGCTTTTGGGCGGTTGCCGCATTGTCCAAATACACCAACGGCTTATTTTTAACCACAGTGCTCAGTATAGGGAAATCTTGGCGAACAGATTCTACCGAAAATGGAGTTTTTTGATGACAGTTAGCAGACATATTATATTTTTTAACGCAATAATACAGATATCATAAATCCCCAGGTGGCACAAGGGAAGAAAGGCGTTTGCTTTGATAAGGGAAAAAGGGAGATAAAATGCAGCTTAGGCAGATTAAGAGCTCTGCTCCTCTTTCATCGCTTCAGTATAAATCTCGAGTAATCGTTGAATCTTATTCTCCCAGCGCATAGGCAACGCTCTTTTATAGGCTGCTTCCGACATTTTATATAATAGCTCCCGATCATCAAAGAGGGTTTCTATGTGGACAGCTATTTGCTCGACAATATACTCCTCTGAAGTAGGTTCTATACTAAAACCACAATCTTCCGTAACATACTCCCCTATCCCGCCATTCTTCACAATAATACATGGTAACGATGCTGCCATAGCTTCGAAAACAACTGCGCCTCCAAACTCACGAATAGAGGGGAAGCAGAATACATCCGCCTTGTGATAATAGTGAATCAATTCCTTATAAGGAAGCCATTTAGTTAGTGTTACCTGTTCGGATAAATTCAATTTCTTAATTAATTCCTCAATACCTTGTCGTTCTGGGCCATCGCCTACAATAGTCAAAAATGTATTTTGTTTAATGGCTTCGGGTAACCTTGCCAGAGCTTTAATGGCCATATCCGCTCTTTTATAGGGGACAAGACGCCCCACAAAAAGCAGATTTAAAGAACTAGCACGCTTACTCGAATGCGTTTCCTTTACATGGAAAAATTTATCTTGTACACCATTTTCATAAAAAAGCTCCATACTCACAGTATCTGAACCGAACAACTTATGAATCAACGTGAGTGTAAACGAAGAACCAACAAGCACTCTATTGGCTTTACGATACGTGCTTTTATAACCAGGAAGAAAAGAAGCAAAAAGTCGAAAGAAATTTAAGTAGGTGTGCTCCCTAAACGCTGTGGAACGAAATGCGCGGGGAAAGGGCACCCCTCCATTTACAGGGCCTAAGATAAAAGGCGTATTCCGACAGGCTTTAACTATTTTCACAGGATACCGAGGTATAACCGGAGAAAAACTATGCACGATATCATATGCCCCTTCTTGAACCTGCTTAGCAAATTTTTTATTCACCGCATTATTAAAATACGCATAAACAGGATAGGATAATACATGAAAAAGCGGCCAAATAACGCCTTTTGCTTTACTGTGAATGAGTTTATAAATAATCGCAAAATAACTCGCTAGCCACGAAGGTTCCTCGAGATATGTAATGTTATCGATATGCCCCGCAGCCTCTAAAGCCTTTTTGTTCCTAGCATGAGTCACCAGTTTAACATCCGCGCACCGTGATAGATGGTCGAACATTTGATACCCTATTTGGGGCACAGAAGCCCATTCAGGATTGCATTGCTCTATAATGAGGAGGACTTTCAAAAGCAGTTTAAGAGAAAAAACTATCTTATACTTTGCAATTCCATTAAATCAAATGCTTTTTCCTAAAAACGCTAAGGATGTGTAGTGCGGTTTACTTTCTACTAAACAGGAGTGTAATAACCAGTACGCACAGAGCCCCCAAGAGCTGGCCTAAGTTGACAACCGTCCTCATATTTTCATCCAAAATGGCAGGATCGTGGGGCACTTGAGTTGTCATATCCCTCCCATGAGCAACAACCGTCAAAAATAAACCAATTATATAGTGAGATAATATCCCTCCTGTCATCATACCTGCAAATATATTTCCTGCTTGAGATAAGGCTTTTTTTACAAAGCCAGGTTGATCGTTTTCAACTTGAGTCTTATCCTCCACTTTTCTTCCAGAAAAACCCATCGTTTCACTTACCCAAGGGCCAACGTTTTTCCATCCATGAATACCACCATATACGCCATTCACCAATGCATATACCATGCGTGCATCATCATAAGGTGACATATTATTAGGGTCGACAATCTTACCCGTCAATTTTTCAGCACAAAATAAGGAAAAATTTGTAGTAATGTAAGTGCATATTAGTTTAACACAAATCTCCCCAATGGGGCTAAAATGCCCTTCCTCTTCTACCTTCTCTTCCTCAATTGCAAGCTTACTGATCTCGGCTAATCTCTCATCAATTGTTTTACTATCATCACCTTCAAAATCAATCCTCTCGCTTGATTTAGGCTTTTGAATGCTATTTTCACCCTTTACATTTCCTTCCTCAACAGTCCTGCCAAAAAACACTGGTTCTTCTGATTGATTTGTAGAGAGATTATTATCAAAGCGAGACTTGCTACAAAATTCTATTCTTCTTCCATTCATCGATTATAACAAAAACCTGAATCATATTTTACAAACACTTGAGGAGTAAGTAAAAGGCGTTAATACCCTGGCATAAAACCAGATACAGAAACAACTTTACATTAAGCTGTTTCTGTATCTTGCAATTACATTTATGCTACGTTTTGAATACCTTCTTCGGCATCATTTGAATATCCGACAACCGGAATATCATAACAAAACGTATACAAAGCACCCCAAAACTGGCCCACGAAAGCAACATTCTTCATAAAAGCTTTTACAGCCTCTTCCTCAATATGGGATGGATCACTATGTATAATCAAAGCATCTAGAATACTAGCAACAACTGCAGTAAACAATATAATGCTTATCGCAGCTACCTGACCTGCAAACATACCTAGTGGCAAATTGTTCAATTTAGATAAGGTTCTCCTGACAAAACCCGGCTCTTCTTTTTCAACTTCAGTTCGCTCAACTACGGTTCTTTCAGAGAAACCCATCCCGTTACTCAGCCATGGTCCTACGTAATTCCATCCGAGGTAAGCTTTATAAGTTAGATCTGCCAATCCGATTAGTACATTTGCAGCTCCTGAACTATTATCAACTTTACTATTACCAACCAAATGGTAATTACATATACCATAAAGAGCTATTGTTCCTGCTGTAGATGCCAATTGAACAACTTTTCGCCCAAACCAATTACAATAGCTAAATTCTTCGTTAACCGGCTTTTGGAGATTTTTAGGCTCAAGTATGCTAAAATTCTCACCCAAATCTAGATCAGATGAATTGTCACTAACGACCACAGGCTTATGCGATACGTTGTTTTTTTCAGTCAGATTATTTTCTGTAAAATTGTTATATGTCATATTTTCTTCAGTCGGATTAGCTATTGTAGAATAATCATATGACTCATCGACTTCTTCTCCCTCTCTTTTAGCTATTGTAGAATAATCATATGACTCATCGACTTCTTCTGAGTCCCAGTACTTAGTATCATAAATTTCTCCATCCTTGTTGCTCACGGGCTCTTCGTCTTCGGCCCGCAGTATAACAACACCTTCATCATCACCCTCATCTAATGTCTCTATGGACATACCTGTAATGATAGGTTCCTCATCGTTAAAGGATTCGGTATCGTTGTCTGTCAAATTAGTCATCCCGTCATTCGTGTCAAACCATTCAACGATTCTCTCCCTAAGTTCGGCTTTTTGAGTCTTTTTCTCAATTTCAGCCTTGCTATAAATTCTCTTACAAGTGCCGTCATTCAACTTTTCATAAAGACTTAGTTTTATGCGGGGCGAATCATTCTTCTCGCTCAATTTAATTTTTATTCGATTATTATCACTACTAGAGATGCTCGTATTTACTTTTGTATTCATATCTATATTTTCACGTATAATTAATGATTATTTATTTAATGAACTCACATTATTCATACAATAAAAACAGTGTCAATAAAAAATTCCATAATTAAAAAAATAATGATATGAAATTTTTTCTTTTCAGACTCCAGAATATATGTTCAAATAAAGCCCAAGGAATTATGCCCATACAGAGTATTAACCCCAAAAATGGTACACCAATAAAAGAGTACCCAGAGCTTCATATTAATGAAATAAATGCTTTATTAGATAAGTCCTGGCAGGCTTTTGAGGGCTGGAAGCGGCTTCAGTTAAAGGACAGGACAGAGTGCTTTAGGAGTTTGGCTATGATTCTTCGTACAAACGCCCTTGAGTATGGGGAGTTAATGGCAAACGAGATGGGTAAACCCATTGATCAAGGCATCCAGGAAGTCGAAAAATGCGCCTGGTGCTGCGAGTATTATGTGCAAAATGCACCCTTAATGTTAAAAGACGAATTTGTTAGTACAGAAGCGCAATCCAGTTTTATTACGTATCAGCCATTGGGCGTAATCTTTGCCATTATGCCTTGGAATTTCCCCTTCTGGCAGGTGTTTCGTGCCGCTGTCCCCGCGCTCATGGCCGGAAACGCAATGGTATTAAAGCATAGTAGCTTAGTTCCGGGGTGTGCCCTCAAAATTGAGCGTATATTTCAAGAAGCTGGGTTTCCTGAAGGGCTATTTCGGTCTTTGTTAATAGAAAATGATAAAGCATCAGCCGTCCTTTCAAACAAAAATGTACGAGCCGTCACGTTCACCGGAAGCACAGAAGCGGGTGCCATTGTAGCGTCTAACGCAGGCATGCAGCTTAAGAAGATTGTTTTAGAACTAGGCGGAAGCGATCCTTATCTCATTTTAGAAGATGCTGATATCGCCAAGGCGGCTCGATTGTGCGCGAAAGCCCGGATGCTCAATTCCGGTCAAAGTTGCATTGCCGCAAAACGTTTTATTGTAATAAACTCCGTTAAAAAGAATTTTGAGAATTTCTTCGTGGAAGAGATGCGCGCGTATACTCCGGGGAATCCGCTAGAAGAGGGAACCCAATTAGGCCCGCTGGCGAGTACAAAACTGCGAGACCAACTGCATAAACAAGTACAAGGCAGCATTCATAAAGGTGCCAAATTATTGCTTGGAGGCACCCTTCCGGAGGGGAATGGAGCTTATTACCCGGCTACGATCTTGACAGATGTCACAAAGGGCATGCCTGCATTTGATGAAGAACTGTTTGGGCCTGTCGCTGCCGTCATTTCTGCTAAAGATGAAGCCCAAGCGATCCGCATGGCCAACGATACCTCATTCGGATTAGGAGCCGCGGTGTTTACTAAGGATATTGAGCGTGGTCGCAGGATAGCAAGAGATGAACTGGAAGCTGGTTCTTGTTTTGTAAACGATTTTGTGAAGTCAGACCCCCGGCTTCCCTTTGGCGGCATTAAACGATCCGGCTATGGCCGAGAGTTATCATCTTTCGGCATCCATGAATTTGTAAATATTAAGACAGTTGTTGTAAAATGAGTTTAGACTTTTTGACGCTTTATTGGAGAACGTTTCGTAAGCTCGCTGAAATCCATTTTCACGTGAATGTGACCAGTAACCATTTTTTGATTATTTTCCTAGCTGTTTGCATTGTAACGTTGATGGTTGGCCGGTTATATGCTGTTGTAGCCGACAAGAGTAGCAGAGGCTTTATTGCTTGTTTTATCGGGTACTGGCTGCCTGTTTTGTTTTTCGCAACTGGATTTACCCTAAGCGACTACCATTTAAGCAATTACATACAAGATCCCACGATTCGATTAGCAGTCAACTATATCATTGCGGGCTTCCTATTCCTTGTCGCACTCCTGCTTTTAACCCCATTGTTCATCGGTGTCGGTAGATTTAAGACAATCCTTGTCTACATAATGATGTTTGCAACAAACGTAGGCGTTGTTTTTTTAACAAAAGCAGGCATAGATGCTTTTGGAACAGGGGCTCAGAGCATTGAAGTTCGGAAAAAAATCCAGTCCCTCGATGATATAAACCCCTAGTAGCGCCAGAGAAAACCTATTTTACTAAGCCGATAGACTCATGAGCTGTTGGTAAATAGCCTCAATCGACATTTGCGCAAGTTGTTCTAAGGTAAACTTACCCTGCTTAAATTCCGGTAACATTGTCAACTTTTCACTCAACACCAAGTTGCGATTTGCTGCAACTTCATCAACGCGTTTAATCGGCATAAAATGAGGAGCTGAAAGCAGCAACGAAGGGCGTTCTTTAACAATTTTACGGATGAAGTGAACAGCTTCAGCGAAACGATCCAGTTCCGCCTTAGTATAACTTTCAGTCGGCTCTATCATTAAACCGAGAGGATCCGGAAAGGATACCGTAGGCGCATGAAAACCAAAATCCAGGAAGAGTTTTCCTATATTACCCGGCAGGGACGCTTTGGTAAAACCTTGTTTTTCCAGTTGCGTAAATTCGTTGGCATCCAAGGTAATGATAAACTCGTGCATGCGAGGTATGTTCTTGCTTGCGGGAATAACCTCAAATGAATCACTGAGTTTATCAAATAAATAACGGGATGCGAGAACCGCTGTAGCGGACATATTCTTAACGCCTTCTTTCCCTAAACGGAGCAAATAGGCATAACAGCGCACTTTATGAGCAAAATTACCCCAATGGCGGTGAAAAGAGCCAACGCTCGATCTCGGCCGCACGGGCTTGTACATACCCATTTTCTCAATAATTTGGTAGCCAGGCAAGTAATCCGCCAACTTATCACTGACTGCTAGAATAGCGTCACCCGGTCCTCCGCCACCATGAGGGATGGACCATGTTTTATGAAGATTGCTATGAATGGCATCAACACCGAGAGCGGCTATATTAACCCAACCGGCAATGGCGTTTAAATTCGCACCGTCCATATAGACAAGACCCCCAAGAGCATGAATTTTGTCTGCAACTTTTCTAAAGTCCGTCTCAAAGATCCCTGAGGTATTTGGGTTCGTAATCATTATTCCGGAAATCCGCTCACCATATTTAGCAAGAACACCGTCCAGAGCCTTAAGATCTAAGCAGCCTGTATTTTTATCCGCATCCAAGCCAATAATATTTTCGTGCTTGTAGCCAGCCATAGCAGCGCTAGCAAAATTGGTACCATGGGCGGATTTGGGGATGAGGACAATATCACGCGTCTCTTCACTGTTCTCCTTATGATAAGCCTGAAACATCTTCAAGGCAACCAGCTCGCCCTGAGCGCCCGCAACGGGTTGTGTGGTAACGGCTGCCAATCCTGTGATTTTCTTAAACCACTCTTGTATCTCTGCTAGAATACGCATCGCTCCCTGAACATCCTCGACAGGTGCTTGCGGGTGAATATTTGTAAAGCCAGGCAGATTAGCTGCATATTCATTTAACAAAGGATTGTACTTCATGGTACAAGAACCTAAGGGATAGCAGGTATCCTTTGGGCTAATATTCATATTACCCAATTGGTTATAATAATCCTTGATATACTCTAAAGACAATTGCGGTATACCTACTCTTCCAAAACGGATATAGTTTGGCGGGATAGAAGGAACGTATGTAGTGCCTGCTGACTTTCCATAATTTTCCTCGAAAAAGGCAATCAATTGCTCACGGTCTGCCTCTGTCTGTAAATCGGAGAACGATATCTTTAAATAGTTTTCAGACATGTTACCAACCCGATCCGAAATATCCACGCCAATATGAAGGTTTTGCTTTTGCCCCTTCTTAATGGCCTTTTTTGCTGGCTCCGGGAGAAGGACTACAAACTCATTAAAGAAAGGAGACTGTGGAAATGCCAAATAAATACCATCAATCGATGCAATACGGCTAGCGACATTATAGGCCTTATCCTTACCAGAAAGGCAAGATGAGCTCATACCAAATTCTCCTTTTGCTAAAATAGCAGCACCGGCTAACGTAGCCAGAAAAGCTTGATTTGAGCAAATATTAGAAGTCGCTTTGTCCTTTCGAATGTGCTGCTCTCTGGTAGAGAGAACCATGGTGTAACATTCTTTGTTGTCCACATCCTTCGATTTGCCAACAAAACGCCCTGGAGTTTGCCGCACATCGTTTTTACAATCTTCGTTATAACGAACTCCAAAAACACCCAATCCCGGGCCGCCAAAATTAGGGCCAATGGCCAAATGCTGCCCTTCCCCGACAAGTATATTCGCACCTTTTTGGCCAAACGTGGAGGGCTGGCGTAAACCGCCTGTAGCCAATAATGCCGGGTCCACTACCGCGATACTTTTAACATCGTAGTCATCAGCTATATCAGTGACCGTGTTAACGTCTTCTAAAAGTCCGAAATGGTTAATTTGAGGAAACGCGATTGCTGCGATTTTTTCTTCATTTCCATCAAGCAGATCATACAAGGCATCGAAATCCAAAAGACCTGTTTGTTTCTTAAGCGGCACCATTTTCAAATGAATGCCAGTGTGTTGCACCAATGAACGGACAACCTCCAGATCCTGCGGCAAAAGACCCGAGCTCAGTAATACCGTATCTGCATTTGGCTTCATCCGCAAGGCGCAACAGATCGCTTCGTACAACGCCGTTGCCCTATCATAAAGAGATGTGTTGATAGCTTCAAATCCGGTTAAGGAAGACATCAAACACTGGTAGATCCAGTGGCTAATTAAAGTTCCTTGGCTTCTTTCAGGCTGATACGGAGTGTACGCTGTTGCCAAATTTGCGTTTTGAGCGATATGAGCAACAATCGGGTGTGTCTTGTAAACCGGTAAGCCATCTCCTAAAAATGAAACACACTGTGTATTCATTTTAGAAATCTGTTCCATGATAGCTTTTACATCGTCGTAAGATTGTTCTTCAGGGAGATCATAGGCTTCACCAAACAAAGCACCGCTAGGAAGATGTGCAAAAAGAGCCTCTAGAGAATCTAAATTAAGGGCATCCAGCATATCTTGAATGTCTTTTTCGGAAGCAGGTATATAATGCCGAGACTCCTCCCTCTTTGAAACATTATTTTTATGCATAATTGAAGGCAATGTTGACATTTTCATTGGGTAATTTGAAACTTTAGGTATAATTTGGAGAGGAAATAGTGACTTTTATAAAGCCACGATTTGACATAAGATAGCATTAATGTAACTATGGCAAGCTTAGAATGAATAAAAAAAACAAAACAAGTTATATATCATTAAAGCTCAAAGAGTTATACCCTAGCCCTCCAATCCCCCTACGCCACAAAGATCCCTTCACATTACTAGTTGCAGTCGTGCTTTCTGCCCGTTGTACAGATGAGCGCGTCAACAAAACCACGCCAGCTCTCTTTGCCTTAGCTGATAATCCCTACGATATGGCGAAACTCAAGCCTGAAGAGGTTCAGGAAATCATTCGCCCCTGTGGTCTCTCTCCTCAGAAATCGAAAGGCATCGTTGGATTATCTAAAATAATCGTAAAAAAACACGGTGGAAAGGTGCCGCAAACCTTTGAAGATTTGGAAGCCCTCCCCGCAGTGGGTCATAAAACAGCTTCGGTTGTCATGACACAGGCCTTCGGCAAACCTGCTTTTCCGGTAGACACTCACATCATTCGCCTGGCCAAGCGCTGGGGTCTATCCCAGGGTAAAACCCCCGAAAAAATTGAACAGGATCTCAAAAGGCAATTCCCTGAAGAATCCTGGCATGATCTACACCTCCAAATGATCTATTACGGGCGGGAGCACTGCACCGCCCGAGGGTGTGATGGTACAAAATGCGAAATATGCCGTTATTTAAAGGAGCATTTTGAATAAAATCTATTAATTGAGCAAAAAACCAACCCACCTTCAGTGAGTGCTGATGAGGTGGGTTGTTGTTGAAAACTCGATTTATTATTTACCGGAGAAAAGGCCCTATTCCCCTATCCATTTTAGAGGCGTAATTTTGATTTTCAAAACAAGTCTAGGTGTGGTGCCACCAGGTCCAAACCCCACCTCAACCTTTGCTGCTACCATAGGCACACGATTCCGGCCAATATCGGCATCAAGGGTTATAGGAAACTCCGTGACCGAGCTATGTCCATCCTTATATTCCAGTTGCCTATCTGTCAAAATACTCACGTATACGGTCTCGGGAAATTTCACTCCGGTTTTAAATGTTGTCAGAGGAAGAATTTGTACAACATGCACACCTTTTTTCTGATCATGAAACAACTTTTTGTTTTTTATCATTAAATCTGGATACTTACCACTAGAACTCACGATTCGTTCCAGATTACCTTGCTGTGGAGAAGAACCATAATCGCCATTAGGAGTAAACTCGTATAGATAAAAAGCAAAAACCTCTGGGGTCAATGTCACTGTGCTTCCATCCGGTCGCGTCAACGGAACAGAAACCAATTCAACTTCTACCTTAACATCCTCTACGGGAGGTTTTGTTAACAAGCTACTAACACCTGTAGTGTTTGTTGCAGTTTGATTTTGCGCATTTAACACGCCTACACCGAACAAAACAAAACAAATACCCAATAAAGTGCGCCCCAATAATTTATTCTTTAACATTTCCATAATCAACAATACTCCTTATTTTCAAACTCTAATGGCAATTAAACAATTCTTATACTCACTATACCCCAATAAATCTCAAAATCAAACGGCATTCCCATTTTTTCTTCCCAATTTCACGTATACTGGCATAATAGCATTGTTGTGGGAAATTGGCTTAAAACCTTTATTATTATCTTTTGTGCGAGCGTAGCAGGTTTATTACTGCAGGCTACCCCCTTAGACGTTGCTAGCCAACCGGATTCATCTCTGGATGATCGGATGCTTACCGTTTCCGCACAGGATGCTTTAGAAAACGGTTTTCCTGAGATTGCTGAACATTTATACACGCAAAAGTTAGAATCCAGTAAATCATTGAGCACTGCTGAAAGAAATGCATCACTTACGGGCCTGATCTCAAGCCTCATCGCCCAAGAGAGATACGAAGAGGCCCAGGCGTTGCTTTCGAGCATAGAAGATACTGTTTCTGAAAATGGGCTTCAATCCGCTATTGTTAATTATAATTTAGAAAACTATAAAGCTGCTCAAGAAACCTTTCAAGCACTGACGCTAGAAACGCTTCCTCAGAACGCATATTATTGGTATTATTTGACTGGAGGATTAATCCAGCTTGAGCAACCCAACGAGCGTTCTTGGTATGGTGTGATTACCGATTTTATAACGTTTGATACCAAATCAGACAAAAAGAAGCGTGCCGTCTCCCTTTTGAACAAAGCGCTTACGCATAGCCGCACTCCGTATCAAACCGCACAAGCAGAAGCCATTTTATTTCGTATTCAAATTTTCTCTGAGCCGGTTGATGAAAGCCTTATCCTCTCGCTCAAGAAGAAACTGGATCAAAACGAGGGCAAACCCGAAAGGTTTCTTTATCTTAAGGAGTATAGTATTGCGCTAGATGCTATGGGCAAAAAAGAGGAAGCCCTTTTAGCCCTGGAAGAGGCTTTGGAGAGGTTAAGTCCATCAGAATTAGAAGAACGCCCTACATTACTGCTTCTTGTAGGATTAATTGCCGGAGAGCAAACGTCTGCGGGCAATGTAGCGTTAAAATCGCTTTTATATGAAACAAATCGTACTGATTTGGGCAAAATAGCGCTCAGTATTTTGAATTCCGAACGTAATATAAAAAGCAATTCCCAAGAATACCTTAGTTTCATCAGTTACTTAATAGAGGATCCGTATGGTCACCCGCTTCGAGATGCTTTATATTACTCAAAAGCGCAGGCCTATTATGTTCTGAATAAACACGCGGAAGCGGAACTGGAAGCACGTGTTCTTTTAGAAAAATTTCCAGGATCCGAATACAGGACACCTGCTTTATGGCTTTTGGCAAAAATTGCGTGGAGTAAAAACCCGCCCAGCTATCGCTTGGTCGCTACTTATTTAAACACGATACGCGCAGGCGTAAGCGACCCCTATGAACGTGCTTGGATCAGCCAAATGATCGCCGATAGTTATTTTAAAAATAAGGATTTTGAGAACGCGTCTGAAATTTACAAACAAACGCTAGAAAATGCTCCGGAGGATTTTCCCAAGGGCACCCTTTTATTCCAAAAAGTGGTATCAGACATTTCTGCCAAACAGCTCGAAAAGGCTAAGGAAACATTGGACGATTGGGGCGTAAACCCTTCTATCGATAATCAAAATCGCTGGCGCGCGGAGTGGAACCTGATCACCGCACTCAAAAAGGAGAATAATATTGATAATGCGTTACAGCGTTTAAATAAAAAGTTGGCTGAAGAAAATTCTGAATACCCTTCACCGGAACTTGTCTTGAGGCTCATGTGGCTAAAAGCTCAGCTTTCCATGGAAGCCGGAGACTATCAAGTCGTCCCCTCAATGGCAGACTACATCATTAACCGCTTGGATCTGGTCGATACTGCCACGATGGACAATGAACAACAAGAGTTGATAGCCGGGCATACCCTCCTCCTTAAAGGCCAAGCACTCATTCTTTCCGGAGAGGGAGAACAGGGGATCGCCGTTTTAGAAGTTTTAAGAACCAAGTACCCGCAAAGTAATGCCGCCATTCAATCCTATTTAATTGAAGCACGCCATTACGCGGCGAGTAATAATACTGTTAACGCCCAACATAAACTGATCGACTTGGTAAATCTGCATCCCGATGCGGAACACGCCCCCATAGCACTCTTCGAAGCCGCTATTAATGCGGAATCTCGTGGAACACCCCAAGCCTACCGGCAGGCTTTGCTCATTCTAGAGCGTATTGTCGAAGAGTATCCAAAGCATTTCCTGAAATATTATGCTCGGCTAAAACAAGCAGATATTTTGCGTGAAATGAATAATTTTGGCGCTGCTCAGCTCGTCTACGAAAACCTATTACACCAAGAACCCGAGCACCCTGAGTATTATTACACTGAGCTTGCCCGCGGAAATTGTTTACTCGCACAGGGCAGCAAAGAGGCCGTTCATTACAAGGAAGCGGAAAGCATTTTTGAGCATTTGTATGAGCTTCCTAATTTAAAGGAGGATCTACAGGTGGAAGCAGGCTACAAGCTTGGTTTCTCTTTGATGAGACAAAATAACCCCAAGCGCGCCAAGGAAATTTACTGGAACCTGGTTTCCCGATTTCTCATCAACCGTGATAACGCCATAACATACCCTCCAAAAGCAAAGTATTGGATCGCGCGCTCGATCTTTGAGCTAGCCAATTTGTTTGAAGAAGAAAGCGCTTATGAGCGGTCTCGGGCAGCCTACACTTTAATACTCGAATACAATCTACCCGGGCAATCCCTGGCAAAAGAAAAAATACAATCTACTCATAATGCTTCATGAACTCGATAACCATTAACATACTTTCGCAAGGCGGGCCTTTAATGTGGCCATTAGTACTCCTTAGCCTATTGGGATTGGCTATTTTTATCGAGCGTGTGCTTTTCCTTCATCGCGGGAATATTCGCTCAGGCGAATTTTTGTCCGGAATTAAGAATCTGTTACGTAAAAGAAGATTGATTGAAGCGTTAACGGTGTGTGAAGAAACACAAAGCCCAATTGCGATGATCGTGAAATCCGCTCTGATACACCACAGTGAACCCGAGGGCAAGGTTCGCTCTGCCATCCAAAGCACCGCACTCGCAGAAATTCCTGTCATGGAAAGGCGTACGGGCACACTGGGGATGATAGCTAAAATAGCTCCCATGATCGGCCTTTTGGGAACGTTGATCGCATTATTTCAGGCTTACTTAAAAATGGAATCTATCGGTGCGTATGTAAATAGCCCGGAATTGACCGGGTATATCGCACAGGCTCTTTTAACAACACTGTTCGGCATTGCAATAGCCATTATCGCTTATATTGCTCACCACTTTTTAATCGGTCGCATAACTGCTATCGTTAATAACATGGAATGGGTTGCCAACGACATTGTCCAATTCTTACTCTATGATTTGCCTGATGAAGAGCAGACCGCACCTATCAGCCTCGAAAAAGACTCGAGTATGACTTGATTTTGTCCGTCCAGTGAAGGCATTTAATAGGAAATAAAAACTTGAGTCCTAACACTATTTAAATTAGCATTAAAGTAGGTCTACTGCTAATTCCAAGCTACCCCAAAATTGCTTTTATTGACCCAGAACACGTGGCCCTATTAAAAAACAATCCCCTACTGATACTCCTGCTGACGCTATCCATTATCACAGCAGGTTGGACAGTTGCGATCGGTTTCAAAAAAGCCCCTCTCATCCCCCAATACGAGGGCGTTGAAGTTGTCAGTACAGAGCTCCCTATACAAGGCACATTGATGGGCGTAACAGGAGCCCTTATGGCGGCAACCGCGCTTATCCTCCTCACCACGGCCCGCCGATATATTGAAGAAGCAAAAAACAGAGGTTTTATCGATGATGAGCCCACACACGCACCTACAGGCGGAGGAGAAAGTTATCCCAAATATAACGAACTGCAGAAATTTTTCTCCCTATCCCAAGACCTACTCTGCATCACCGGTTTTGATGGTTATTTTAAAAGTTTAAATCCCGCGTGGGAAAAGGTAACCGGGCATAGTAGAGACACGCTATACGCTTCTCCTTACATACAGTTTATTCATCCGGATGACCGTGAGGGATCGCTAAGAGAGCTTGCCAAGGCTAAGACTGGCCAGCAAACCACTATTTCTTTTGAAAATCGTTTTCATTGCAGCGATGGTTCTTATTGCTGGCTACAATGGAATATTATCTCGGATAGAGAGCTCTCGTTTATATACGCGGTTGTCCACGATGTCACACAACACAAGCATTCCGAGGCTTATTTGTTAGATAGAGACGCAGAATTTCGTGCCATGGCATCAAATGTTCCGGGTGTCCTTTTTCAGTGGTATGATCGAATTGATGGCACGCAAGGGTTCTCCTATATAAGCCCGAAGCTGGAAGAAATTTTTGACATTCCGGTAGACGAGCCTCAGCAGCTCTTTGAGTATCTCTCCCCTGAAGATCGTAATCGATGGAACAGCACGATTGAAGCCTCAAAAGAACGGCTCAGTATTTGGGAATTCGAGAGTGAAGTAAAGTACCCCAATGGAATTCAAAAGTACATACACTGCATGGCCAAGCCCATGCGCCCAAATGCTTCCGAAGTTATCTTTAACGGCGTTATGATTGATATCACTGATCGCAAACGATCCGAAGAAGAGCTCCGCAAAGCCAAAGACATCTCCGAGGAGGCTAATAAAATTAAGGGTGATTTTCTGGCTAACATGAGCCACGAAATCCGCACACCGATGAACGCTATCATGGGCATGAGTAGCTTATTACAATCAACCACGCTAAATAAGGATCAAGATGATTACGTCTCTACAATCCGTACCAGCAGCGAATCTTTGTTAGCCATTATCAATGATATTCTAGACTTCTCTAAACTTGAATCGGGTAACCTGTCTCTCGAGGTAGCACCGTTTGAGCTCGTGCAATGCATTGAAGAAACGTTTGAGCTTTTTGCGCTAAAAGCGGCTAACAAAAACTTAGAGCTTCTGTTACAAATTGATCCTACAATTCCCACGCAGATCATCGGCGACCCTACTCGCCTGCGGCAAATTCTGGCAAACATCGTTGGCAACGCTATCAAATTTACAGAACAGGGAGAGGTTATTGTAAAGGTTGAAAAGCGCCCGCGTTCGCAAGATGCCATTACACTCCTTTTTTCTGTCAAAGATACGGGTGTTGGCATTAGGGAAAAAGATCAGGAACGCCTATTCCTACCTTTCTCTCAAGTAGACGGTTCCAAAAGTCGTAAATATGAGGGAACAGGCTTGGGGCTAGCTATTAGTAAGCGTTTATGCGATATGATGGATGGCAATATGTGGGTTGTCAGCAGTGTGGGTAAGGGCTCTACCTTCTTCTTCACCATTTCCGTTAACTTGGATCCTAGTATCGCCGGCGGAGCAGTCAGCAAGTCGTTTATGGGTAAGAAAATTTTGGTTGTCGATGACAATGAAAATGTTCGCAACACATTTAACCAAATATTAAGTAACTGGGGAGCGGATGTGCTCCTGGCGGCCTCGGGCTACGAGGCCCTAAAGTACTTCCGCCAATCGCGTGCAATTGACGCAGCCATTATAGATCGTAATATGCCTGAGATGACCGGTAGCGAGCTCATTAAACAAATCTATACCAATGATGGTTTTCAAAGGCCTCCTATTGTGCTTTTATTACCCGCACACATCCATGACGTTCAAGGGCTAGCGGAAAACGCTTACATTAGTTTACATCTGAATAAACCGGTCAAAATGAACCAGCTGAAAAAAGCGCTCAAAGCTATTTTCTCTGGCGGCGATCCTAAACGAGTAAAAACAGCCGTCAGCATAGCTCCCTTTTTAGTCGATTCAGATGAGCAGCCCAAGAAACTTAAAATCTTGTTAGCAGAGGATAACAACGTAAATCAAAAAGTCGTTCTCATGCTATTGAAGCGCATGGGCTACCACGCGGACTTGGCGAGCAACGGACTTGAAGCAATCCAAGCCGTCCAACGCCAATCCTATAACGTTATTTTAATGGACATGCAAATGCCGGACATTGATGGCTTACAAGCGACTCGAGAGATACGCAAAATTCTTCCTAATGAGCACCAACCTTGCATCATCGCTATGACTGCCGCCGTTACGGAATCAGACAAACAAGCCTGTAAGCAAGCCGGTATGGATCATTTCATCAGCAAGCCCATCAAGGTCATCGAGCTCGCCAAAGCTCTGGAAAACATTACGTTAAATAAAAGGTGCTGCAAAACCGATTGAGCCACGCGTCATCTTTTTTCCTAATGGGCAACACGTCAATGGCTTATAGTTAGAATTCAATTGGCTTTCTTTGGGAAAATATTTTACAAGTTCGTAAAAATGCTTTAGCATCTCGTTGTTAAAACTTTTTTATTATGCCTCACCAACCTAAAGGTAGAATCCCTTCCATTCTAAAAAAATTCCTGATGGCTCTTACGGGGCTAATCTTAACTGGGTTTGTCCTGGTTCACATGCTCGGAAATTTAAATATGTTCCTCGGCAGCGATGCCATGAATACATACGCCCATTTCCTGCAAACGCTCCCGAGATCGGTACTATGGGGCTTTCGGGCAATATTAATTCTCACTGTCGGCATACATGTCTGGATGGCCATCTTGATCACTCAAGAAAACAGAAGGGCTCGGCCAATCGGTTACTCCAAAACGGAATCGCTTGCCACAACGCTTAGCTCTCGCACCATGGGGTTCACGGGATCCTTTCTTCTCTTTTTTATAGTATTCCATATCGCTCACTTCACGATGCGGATCGTTTTTCCGGAATACCAAAGCATGGCGTTTCACACATTACTCAACGGTGAGCCCGTTTACAATGTTTACAAAATGGTCATCACCGGGTTTTCCAAGACTTGGGTATCTGCATTCTATATTCTAGCAATGGCTTTCCTTTGTATGCACCTATCCCACGGGGTCAGTAGCATGTTCCAAAGTCTAGGGCTAAGAAACAATAAATGGATCAAGTTCTTTAACGGCTTTGCTCGTTTATACGGCTGGGTGATCTTCCTCGGCTTCTCTTCAATTCCCGCCTGCGTTTTACTTACCAAATACTTTGGATTCACAATATTCGCCTAATCCTCTGCCTTTTTATTTACTATGAACTTAGATGCCAAAATCCCTGAAGGAAAATTATCAGAAAAATGGGACAACCATAAATTTAATGTCAAACTGGTTAACCCCGCCAACCGCCGTAAATACAAAATCATTATCGTAGGATCAGGGCTTGCGGGCGCTTCCGCGGCCGCTACATTAGGGGAACAGGGTTACAATATTGATTGTTTTTGCTTTCAGGATAGCCCACGCCGAGCCCATAGTATAGCTGCCCAAGGCGGTATCAACGCGGCTAAAAATTATCAAAATGATAATGATAGCATCCAACGCCTTTTCTATGACACCATCAAGGGAGGCGACTTTCGTTCCCGTGAAGCAAATGTCTACCGCCTCGCCCAGGTCAGCGCTAATATCATTGACCAATGCGTGGCCATGGGGGTTCCATTTGCACGCGAATATGGCGGGTTACTTGCAAATCGTTCTTTCGGGGGTGCTCAAGTTTCCCGTACTTTTTACGCGCGTGGTCAAACAGGGCAACAGCTTCTTCTAGGCACCTATTCCGCGCTCAGTCGGCAAATAGGTCTTGGTCAGGTAAACATGTATAACAGGCATGAAATGCTAGACCTCGTCATCGTAGACGGCCATGCCAAGGGGATCATCACACGAAATCTCGTTAACGGGAAAATAGAACGCTGGTCTGCTGATGCCGTTATTTTAGCAACAGGTGGCTACGGCAATGCTTTTTATTTATCTACAAACGCACAGGGTTGTAATGTGACAGCAAACTATCGTGCGTATAAACGCGGTGCCGGTTTTGCAAATCCTTGCTACACACAAATTCACCCAACTTGCATTCCTCAACATGGCGACCAACAAAGCAAGCTCACGTTAATGAGTGAGTCTCTGCGTAACGATGGTCGTGTCTGGGTTCCCAAGAAAAAAGAGGATTGTAAAAAGAACCCAAAGGACATCCCAGAGGCTGATCGCGATTATTATTTGGAGCGGAAGTACCCCAGCTTCGGCAACCTTGCTCCTCGTGATATCTCTTCTCGTTCCGCCAAAGAAGCCTGCGATAGCGGCCATGGGGTTGGTCCGGGGGGTCGTGGTGTTTATCTTGATTTTGCGGATGCGATTAAACGTTTAGGCGAGGATGCCATCAAAGAGCGTTATGGCAACTTGTTCGATATGTATGAAAGTATCACGGGCGAAAATGCCTATGATCGCCCGATGCGTATCTATCCTGCCATTCACTACACAATGGGCGGCCTATGGGTTGATTACAACCTCATGAGCAATATCCCTGGCCTGTTCGTTCTGGGTGAAGCTAATTTTTCGGATCACGGTGCGAATCGTCTGGGCGCTAGTGCGCTTATGCAGGGCCTTGCAGATGGTTATTTTGTCATTCCTTACACACTACCGGATTATCTGGCTCGCGTTGGCTATAACCGCCCGAGCACGGATGCCACACCGTTTAAGGAGGCAGAAGAAAATGTTGTCAGCCTGAACGATAAACTCCTGCATAATAAGGGTAATCGTTCTCCTCGCAGCTTCCACCACGAATTAGGTAAAATTCTCTGGGAATATTGTGGTATGGCGCGAAACGAAACAGGATTAAAAAAGGCGTTAGAACTTATCCCTGCACTTCGACAGGAATTTTGGCAGAATGTTCGCGTAACAGGAGAAGGTAATAATTTAAATCAAGAACTCGAGCGTGCCGGTCGAGTAGCAGACTTTTTAGAATTCGCTGAACTGCTCTGTACAGATGCCCTTAACCGAAATGAATCCTGCGGCGGCCACTTCCGTGAAGAATATCAAACAGAAGAAGGTGAAGCTAGGCGGGATGATGAAAACTACTGTTATGCCTCTGTATGGGGATATCAAGGGCACAACCAAGCGCCAAGTCTCACTAAAGAGCCTCTCATTTTCGATAACGTTGAACTGGCAGTGCGTAGCTACAAATAAATTTTAACTTTTAAGACCGACCATGAACCTCACACTCAAAATCTGGAGACAAGAAAACGCAACCGATACCGGCAAATTCGTGGAGTATCAGGTAAAAGATATTTCCGAAGATTCTTCTTTCCTCGAAATGCTCGATCTCCTCAATGAACAGCTCATCTCCGAAAATAAGGATGCCGTTGCGTTTGATCATGATTGCCGTGAGGGTATTTGCGGTATGTGCTCACTTGTCATCAACGGGGATCCTCATGGCCCTAAAAAGGGCTTAACGGTTTGCCAGCTTCATATGCGCAACTTTAATGATGGAGACACAATCACCATCGAGCCGTGGCGCGCAAAACCGTTTCCCGTGGTTAAGGACTTGGTAGTAGATCGTAGTAGTTTTGATACCATCATACAATCCGGTGGCTACATCACCGCACGCTCCGGTAGCACTCAAGACGCCAATTCTATTTTAGTCCCTAAGGACAAAGCAGACACGGCTATGGACGCTGCGGCTTGTATTGGTTGTGGCGCTTGTGTAGCCGCTTGTCGCAATGGTTCCGCCATGCTGTTTGTAGCAGCAAAGGTCGCTCATTTAAATACGCTTCCACAAGGCCAGCCGGAAAAGGATCGCCGTACGCTTAAAATGGTACAGACCATGGATGAATTAGGTTTCGGTAATTGCCGCAACTACACTTCCTGCGAAGCTGTCTGCCCTAAGGAGATTCCGGTGGATATGATCGGTAAACTCAACCGTGATTACGCCGTTGCTAAAGCCAAAGACGTCCTTTGGGGAGTTAAGTAAGGGGATTTCTAACCTTTTAAGCTTAAAAACTCACCTGTCAGATAGCCACTCGGTGCACTCGCGGCATAGTAAGCTCGCATGGCACGGGAAGGCAGATCTTCTCTGATCAAAGCTATCCCACTCGACTTCCTGGGATGATAAGCGCCTATAGTTGGGCTATTATGCGCAAACACATCCGCAATCTTTTTATTCTCCGCAATCCCTAACGCTTTAGTAGAGGAAATCACCCCCAAGCTAAACTTTTGTTCAGGTATCTCGTTTATACCATAGCTGGAAATAAGGGCAGCATCATACCCACGTCTCGTCAGCTCCATATAACCAACGTCCGCTTTCCTCTCTAAAATGGTTAAAGAAGTATGCATTTTGCCCGACTATATAAACGATTTGCCCTTATAACGTAAACTTTACGCTATAATCCTTAACTTAAGCCGTTTTTTAAATTTCCTCAAGTTCGTTAAGGAGAAACAAAATAAACCATTAATAGTAAACAACTTAATAACTAAAAAAAACCACCACAAGCCCCTTCCTACAATCGGCACCCGTCTTCACAATTAGGGCGAGCAACCAGGCCTTCGTACGGCTGTTCCGCGAAATATTTATCGGCGTTTCCGTTATCTAAAAGCAGGGTTTTGCACAAGGAAAAGAGTTCTTCGGCGGATTGTACTCGGCGCATGCTTTTTAAGAAAACGCCTTCAGGGTCTACCCCCTGTCCTACAAAATTCAGGTACTTTTTTAAGTAATTCACGTGGCGTTTCTCAAAGGATTCTCCCATAGAAGTAGCCGTGTGCAGTTTTTTTATATAATCGAAAACATCTCTCAGTTTCGGCCTATAATAGTCTTTTCCAGAAAAATATTCTCGCAACTGTCTAAATATCCAGGGGTTTCTGATACAGGACCGGCCAATCATCACGCCGTGCGCGCCGGTATAATTCAACACCCATTGGGCTTTCTCCACCGAATCTATATTCCCGTTAGCAAGCACGGGGCATTTAACCGTCTCCACCGCTTGCTTGATCAAATCGTAGTTCACGCCTCCGCGGTAAAGCTCTTTGACAGTGCGGCCGTGCACACTTAGTAAATTCACTTCATGTTTGTTAATGAGCTCCAAAAAGCGGCCAAAGTTCTCTGTATGATCAAACCCAGTTCGCATTTTTACGGTAAATAAGCCATCGATTGATTCTCTTAGCGCGCCAAGCAACTGATCCACCTTGTCTATATCTCGCAACAAACCACCACCAACATTTTTCTTATAAACTTTGGGCGCAGGGCAACCCATGTTTAAATCAATTCCGGCCAATGGGTACGATTGTAGCCCTTTTACCGTACGAATCATATGCGGGATATCTTCCCCGATCAGTTGTATAAAAACAGGCCGATCGGTCGGGTTTTTTAAGACACAATCCAGTATAGAGGGTTCTAAGCGCGAGTGTTCGTGGACTCTTAAATACTCCGTAAAAAAATAATCCGGTGCGCCAAAACCACCCACAACCTGCATAAACGGCAAGTTGGTAACGTCTTGCATCGGCGCCAGCGCGCTAATCGGTTTTCCCTTAATCATGCCTTCTGGCAAATCTCTTCCCACAACCTACTCCTTCACCCCTTGATTGGCCTAAGCCCTGTTTAATTAATGAGTTTTTGCAGAACCTCGGTCATGTCATCAACTTCTTGATACACTTTTGAAGCAACATAAATCGGCTTCTGCGCTTGCAAAGCCAATACCATACAGTCACTGGGGCGAGCATCGATCTCGATTACTTTTGTCCCCAGCTCGTTACACATAGAGATAATCAACCGTGCAAAAAAAGTACCTTGATCCATGGCGTTGATCACAACCCGTTCTACATCTACACCCAGTCCTTTAAAAATATAATCAATAAGCTCATGCGTCAATGGGCGCTCATTGTGCACGCCATTAAGCGTTGCCGTTAAGATGTTACCTAATGCAGTATCCACATGTATGACAAAAGTCTTAGAATCATCCCCTAAAAAAACAGCACAACCATTGGATGTCGGCATCACACCCTTTATTGCTACCTCTACGACATCCTTTTTCATATAATTATACTAGCATTTTTACTTCAATAGCAGCAAGCTTTTAACAACGTTGTACAAGTCCTGCCCTACTCCCACTCAATTGTTGCGGGCGGCTTGGAACTAATATCCAGCACAACGCGGTTCACCCCGGCAACTTCATTAATGATACGGGTTGAAATAGCCCCCAAAACATCATGAGGTACTCTCGCCCAGTCTGCTGTCATAGCATCCTGGCTCTCTACTATTCTGAGCGCGATCACGTAATCATAGGTACGCTCATCGCCCATCACGCCAACGGTCTTAATCGGTAAGAATACACAGAAGGATTGCCATACTTTGTCATAATAACCTGTTTTGACCATCTCTTCTTGCAAAATAGCATCCGCTTTGCGCAATATTTCGAGGTATTCTTTTTTGATCTCTCCCATCACGCGAACCGCCAAACCTGGCCCTGGAAATGGGTGGCGCCAAACAACTTCATGCGGCAACCCTAACGCTTCACCCAATGCACGCACTTCGTCTTTAAACAACTCACGTAGCGGCTCGAGCAACTTCAACTTCATGTTCTCAGGAAGGCCGCCTACATTATGATGGCTTTTGATCATCGAGGCCGGGTTACCCGCAATCGGTACACTCTCGATAATATCTGGGTACAGGGTACCTTGAGCTAAAAAGTCTACGTCTCCAACACTTTCTACGGCTTTATCAAACACTTCTATAAAGACGCGGCCTATGATCTTTCGCTTTTGCTCAGGATCTGTCACCCCTGCCAACGCGCCTAAAAAATGATCCGAGGCATCAACTACTCTTAAATCCACATGAAAATGATCACCGTAAAGCTTTTCGACTAACGCACGTTCCTTCTGGCGCAATAAGCCGTTGTCCACAAATACGCAGGTTAACTGCTTGCCGATCGCCCTATGAATAAGAGCTGCGGCTACAGAGGAATCTACCCCACCGCTCAAGCCGAGAATGACGTGTTTATCACCCACTTGCTTTTTAATTTCTTCAATCGAGTGGTCAATAATCTCCTTCATCACCCAATCTCCCGTGCAACCACAGATCGTGAAGAGGAAGTTTTTAATAATCTCTAAACCGCGCTCCGAATGAGCCACTTCCGGGTGAAACTGCAGACCATAGAAACGGCGTTTGCTGTCTTCTATCACCGCAAATTCAGAATTCTCGGTACTGGCCAAGCGCTTAAACCCTTCGGGCAACTGCGTTATATGGTCACCATGGGAATTCCAAACACGCAAGGAACCAAACTCTTCCAAATGGTGTAAAAGCTCCCCGCCCTGGAAGATCTTCATACGGCCGTGCCCGTACTCACGCGCCTCAGAGCACTCTACTCTTCCACCGAGCATAATTCCCATCAATTGCAGACCATAACAAATGCCCATCACGGGTACGCCGAGCTCAAAGATGCCCTTATCTGGCCTCGGGGAATCTGTTTCTAAAACACTTCTTGGCCCACCGGAAAGAATAATCCCTTTCAAATTCGGCTCGCTCTTGAGCACATCAACGGGCGTATCAAACGGCAGCACTTTAGAATAAACCTGGCATTCCCGTATCCTACGCGCGATCACTTGCGTGTATTGAGAGCCAAAATCCAGTATTATAATTGTTTCAGACATATATTATTTTTTTATTAAAATTTCAAACGCACGTTATCGAAGCCACAATCCGGGCATTCCCCCATTTCCGCTCCTGCTTTTTTAGAATAAACGCGCCCACACTTCACACAATGAAAAACCGTCACATTCCGCTCCGCCTCATACTCCGCCTTATCCCGAAAGTCATAATACACCCACAAAGCAAAAATACCCACCATGCCTATCCCCAAGTAGATTAACGCTAAAAACTGTATCGGTACCGAGAACATCCTGCATCAGTAAATAAGCATGCCATAATAGCCGTTCACCCCCTCCCAAATCAACGCAAAACTATAGAGAAATTGCAGGCAAGCAAGGAGGCGGTACCTAACATAAAATCACCCCTATCTTTGCGATTTAGAGGGTATGGGGTTAACTTAGGGTAAGGAGGTTTTTGAATGAAGAATCAACAAGTAATTAAAACGAGTATAAAAACACTTGCAATCCTACTGTTTCTATCGTTTTTGCCGGCTTCCTCCATCATAGCGAACAATTATTTATCAAATACAGAGTATATAATCGCAAAAGCAAAAACTGCTAAACCCAAGAAGCATTCTTACAAAACACCTAAACGCTCCTATAAGAAAAAACCCAAAAAAAGCACTCCAAAATCTCCAAAGTCCTCCCATCGAAAGCAAAAAGCATACCTTTCAACAGAACAACAGAAAGCCAAAAAATCTATCCAAAATTCTGTCTATTACGAAAAGCATAAAAAAACTAAAAGTAACCATGTTCCTTCAGACAAAGTAGACAGCATGCGCCAAAAGGCACAATCCGCCTACCCGAACGATTATGTAAAACAAAAGGAAATGTATAAAAGGGAGCTAAAAGAATACAAGAAGCAACATTAATACAGAATTCAAAAAGCATGAAAAACATTTTTCAGATCTTGCTATTTAACCTTCTGCTTTTATTAAGTACAAGTAACTGCAGCGAAGGCTCGTCAAGAATCGGGTTTGACGGCAACTTCGTTAACGAGAATGATGAAGTTTACAAAGTTCTACACTCCAATATCAAACGTGAAATTAGTGCGAATTCTCCTGATTATGTCTCCTATGTCAACAAACTAGTCAATTTCTGCACACGAAATTGGCCAAAAGATTATACGAGGCAGCTAGACGTTTTTAGTACCGAAATTGCTCTATACAAACAAACAAAGCAAAAAAGTTGGTACATCATGCATGGGTACCCCAAAGGCCTTAATACATACAAATTCTCAAAAATAATGAAATTAGCAGCAGAAGAGTATCCTGAAAGCTGGTCTCTACAGAGACTTTTTATTATCCAGAGCACAAAAATGCTACTGGAGGATATAATTTTTTATAACGCCTGCTTAGTGGCATTAAAAAATGCCGGCATGAATATTCCAAAAAATATAGCACCCAAGAGAGTTATACCCATGCAATTTCCATTAAAGGAATCTATCGAATACACCAAAATAGACGGACTCGAATATATTTGGATAGCAAAAACGCTAGAAAGTAAAATAGAGATTGGTGAAAACGATATAAAAATTCTTGAATTAAAAATAAGAGGTTACTGTCTTCCTTTAGTCAATGATGACCTAGGCTCAGTCACAGAACTCGCAATAAATATCACTGATAAAGATTACATAAACGTTTTTAAACAAACGATTGTAAATGCCACTCTGGAAGAGGTTGAAAAAATAAAACAAACCTATAGAGCATACAACTTCTGGTAAAAAATCATCCTAAACATGCCACTCCTCCTACTCACCATCCTACTCACGCCGTTTTCAACCCTTACCGCCTATCCGGCAACGAAAACGACCACCAGCAACTCCATTTACACAGATGGTGCCACCACGCAAAAAGTCATTGATAGTCGAAAAGCATCCAGCGATCCGTACTACTACAATCCTCAAAACCTCATTCGCAAAGCCAAAAAACAAAAACCGCAAACCGATACCTTCATGCATTGGTTTTGCATCGTCCAAAATTTGCTTTAGCTTCTCATTGCTCAGACATGCTAGGCTTGTTGAGATTTGACTATACAGTTTAGTTCTTTGCATTACGGTAGCCTGCTAATTACGTTATCTACAACGAATTGATAAGCTTCTTCGAAATCCCAATGCAATTTCGACGGCAATAGCAGGCTCATATCTACATGAAAGTCCCGATTATCTTTCTTCTGCTCAAGATTTTTTATAAATTCTTCTCGTGAGATTTTCATGCCGTTATAAGTGCAATACTTAGCAAAAATATCAAAAACTTGATTTAAGTTAATCAATTCGTTGGTTGTCACATACCATATATCAAATAAATCTCGTCCTTTGCGGCGCTGATACAGAGCTCGCAATTTAGTTGCCATCAGCTCATCCATTTCATAAGTAGTGATATCAGCAGTCCCTTTGAACCAAGCTGAATCCATAGAGAAAGGCACTGTTTTTAAAGGCAATACCTGAAAGTGCTCTGTTGTATTGATCTCAATTTTTAGTTTTGATGCAGATCTGTTTATGGATTCATATTTGTAAATCAACTTTGCGCTTCTTTGAGTAATTTTCCATTTCGGATCGCCTAACCATGGTTTGAGTACCTCACGAATCGCATTAATTGTTTGACCGATTGGGTCAGCGTTTTTCTGCACGAAATCAATATCTTCACTATACCTGGACGGAGGATTAATAAACAGTTTGTTTAGTGCTGTACCGCCACGGAAAACTAAAGCGTCTTTGATATGTGGATCGTTGTACAAATCTACTAACGCTCTACTGATAATGAGATCTTGTTCAATTTGTGCTGGTGTTTGCCATTTAACATGATTAGACCAGTTTTGTATAAAAATATTTGGGATCATAAATCGCTCTCAATTTCAGTATTTTCTATTATTTTCCATCTTTTGGACCTCGGGTAACCCATTTTTTCTATTTCAGAAGCGATGGGTATGTAATATTTCATTTTTCCGTTTAAAAAAGCTTCTAAGGCTTCCATTATCTCAGCTTTTTTATTTTCATCCATGACATCAATCTTCTCTAAAATATAACCAATACGTTGTAGTTGGTATCTAGCATTGATCTTTTCGGCAAGCTCTATCAGTTTACCCGGATCTATGGCTTCGGCTAATTCAGAAAAAACGGTTGCTATGTGGTTAAGCCCACCCGCATGAGAGGGGTAATTGAGTAAGTCGATTGCAGTGAGTTCAGGTGATGCAACTTTAAGATAGCCAGTATCAACAACGAAATCTTTAGTTGGGAGTCCAGATATTGACTTTTTGTAAATAAACTCTATTTCAACATCACCAAAAACCAAATTACCGTTCATCCTTTTATTCAACATGACTTGAAACCTAGCTGGCTTTTGATGAGTCGCACCATAAAATAAACCCGCTGATAACACGGCAACATAATAAGCGGTATTTAAATGCTTCATGAGTATCGGAATAAGTTGTTCTGCTGGTATACAACCGTATGTTTGATATTCAGGAGGCACGATGACATAAAAACCTTTAGCGGGTGAGACAAGGTCACCACTTTGAATAAGGCGATATAAAGCCACCCGGGCATAATTGCGAGATACTTTGAATTCCTCCAAAATCTCTTCAATAGTGAAGGCTCGTTTCCCATATTTCCTGAGCTGTTTTATATAAGATTGTAGATTCATATGATTGTCATGCTTCCAAAATTACAAATAGTGTAATTATAAGAACATGATACATCTATTTTTAGGTGGGCGCGAGCAAAACATTTGATTTTTTGCGCCAGCATGATTGTATAATTACAAATAGTGTAATTATAGCCACATACCAACCTAAAAAATACGTGTAACCGGAAACTATAGAGAAATTGCAGACAAGCAGGGAGGCGGTACCTAACCTAAAATCACCCCCATCTTTGCGATTTATAGGGTATGGGGTTAGGTTAGGGGTAAGGAGGTTTTTGAATGGCAATACAGGAAATACTTATATCTGTTGTAGCAATAGTTATTGGAGCAGGCGTAATCTTTATAGTAAAAGCGATAAAAAAACATTTCTCTTCCGAACTAATGGCAGAAGGCTACAACAGCCAATTTTCGCTTATTGATAAAGAACTAAGAGAGTTTGTTAAAATTCACAAACCAAATTTTACCTTCAAAGAGTTCGCTAATCATATCAGAAACAACACAAAGGGCTATTTTGTTTGCCTAGCTGTATATAAAAAATTTCCTGATCGAAATTTGATTCTCGAAAGCCTAAAAGAGCGCACAATCCAGGAAGAACTCGTAAATAACTCTGATTTAAAATTTTTCACGCAAGCAACCTCAGGTAATTTCGGAAAATATTACAATTTTCTATCATTATTAGGAGACTCCTACTTTAAACTTTTAGAAGAGATAGACAGTTACAGTGGTTATTTTAATGCCGCAAAAAAGAAAACGCTCATCAAGCAAACTCTATTTTGTGATCACCAAAACTACCTTCTATACCTCTATCTCTGCTTATTAGTCGATAAAGATAAATACCACCGCTACCGCACCCTACTCTCTAAATACGGCCAACTAAATGAGATATGGCAAGCCGCAGAAGCTGTTGCCAATCAATCTATCGATAAAGAATGGCAGTTAATCCAAAAGCAAATTAACCAAGGCTAAAGTGTATAAATTAATACATATTTCAAATACTCTTATATTAATTTTTGTCATGCTAGCGCCCCTTACCCTCCTTGGCAAAACATCCTCTTCCGAGCAGCAAAAAGCAAAAAGATCTATAGAAAATTCAATTTATTATGAAAAAAACAAAAATACCAAAATCGATAAAGTCCCTCCTCATGTTATTGACATACTTCACAACAGAGCGTTGGCTAAATATCCTGGTAATTATGTTAAGCAAGGAGAAATGTATAAAAGAGAATTGGCTCAATATAAGAACCAAGCTTTAAAATCCAACAAAACTCATCGCAAAAAAAACCTTACTAGAAAGCCCCCAACTTCCGAAACGGCGATAGACTATCGCAAAATATATAAAAAACGAATAGAAGCAGCGGAAAAGAACAAGTTGGGGCATGATGCAAATACTGCTAGAAGACAAGCTAGTAAAAACTTTTGGTATGAGAAACAGACATTAATGAGGCAAGAGGCACAAAGAAAATCACAATATCAAAATTCAGTAATGTCGGAAAATGATATTCGGCAACTGCGTAAAAAACGGCTGGAAGAAGCAAGCAAGGGTAAACTCGGCAACGAAGCATTTTTGGCTCGAAAATATGCAGATGAAGAATTCGAAAAAGAAAGAAAGCTTATTTTAAAGCGAAACAAACAAATAAAGAATAATCAAAAAATTTCAAAATAAATATGCGAGCTTCATTCATCAATACATCTCTACTCCTCGCCACCCTCTTCCTCATTTCTCCCTTAGCTGCTGGCACTACAACGACCACAAACAACTCCATTTACGCCTCTGACACCACCACGCAAAAGGTTATTGATAGTCGAAAAGCATCAAACGACTCCTACTATCAAGGCCTACAAAGCATCACTCGCGAAGCACAAAAGGCTAGACCGAGAAGCGACCCCGATTACATAGAGCCAAAATACCTTAAAGATCTCATTAAGTACGCACAAAGAAACTGGCCGGGTAACTACCAAATGCAATACAGCTTTCTCAGCGCCGAACTCTCCTACTACAAAGAAACAAAACAAAAAAGTTGGTACGTCTATCATGATCCCCCTCGCGGAATAAGTACTCAAAAATACGATTCCATGAAAAAAATCGCCTACGAGTCTGCTCCTCGAAATTGGCCGGAGCAACGGTACCAAATCACCACTCAGGTAATCGCATACCTGAATAATGCTTTTCTCTTTGGCTCTTGTCTTGATGCTTTAAGTAACGCAAATGCCATCATTGTAGACGCAAACAGCAATGCCAATTATATCGTCGCTAAACTCCCCATCAACGGCGAAACAACCGCAGTTAAAATCCAGGGGGAAGACTTTTTGTGGACACCTACCCACGTCCAAATAAAAATCAATATTCTTTCAGATGATTTAAAACTGGAGCCTCAACTTATCGGCTACATTGTTCGGGTAAACCCAAAATCAGAACACGATAAAAAGAGAATCCCCAAAACAATGCCTGCCACCAAAAATTACACCGCATTCCTTCAAAATTTTAAAAACGCGCTGATTAACGATATTTCCCTAGAAATAGAAAAACGCAAACAAACCTACAAGGATTACCACTTCTGGTAAAACCGCCAAGTCTCTCGCAAAACAACAGTCTCTCTAATCAAACAACTTGTCTAATTGATCACCGTCGAAGACAAAATAGATTCCAGCCAAATCCCATGAATTAAACCATTGCGTGACATGTAGTTGACCATCAGCAACGGCACGGCTGTTAGCAGATTTAAATTTAAGATCGTAATTAATCAATTTATGTATCAACGATGATCGATAATTAATCACGGTATCGTCTATAGTTACTGCTACTTCTTTTGTCTGGTTGTCTCGTGTGCGCACAACAACCATTTTGCCCCCCACGGTTATCTCCCTTAGTATGACGTGCGACTTTAGCGGGCCAACATCTATCCCATGGCGCGGTATCTCCCTTACCGGTACCACCGCCGTAATAATCTCAGGAGGATCTCCCGGCCAAAATGTGTGTGATATTTCAACCTTAACGGTTACATCAACATTTTTAAGTTTATAGGTCGTGTGCGGTTTAGCCCAGTGCACATCAAACCCAAAATCGAATTTACGCACAGCAAAGGCTGCCTGGGCAATTGATAATTGAGCAAGCATTATTAAAACAATCGCAGCGGCTAAGAGGGGTATTTTCTTCATAAGGCAAAAAGAACTGATTACAACTTCATTGTACCTCCGTTTAATTAATCTTACAAACAGATTATTGTATTATCAAATCATACACTAATCAAACAACTTGTCTAATTGATCACCATCGAAGACAAAATAAATTCCGGCCAAATCATGTGAACCAAACCATTGCGTAACATGCAGTTGACCATCAGCAACCCCGCGATCAGATTTAAATTTAAAATCGTAATTAATCAATTTATGTATAAACGACACTTGATACTTAATCGCAGTATCGTCTATAGTTACTACTACTTCCTTTGTCTGGTTGTCTCGTGTGCGCACAACAATCATTGTGCCACCCACCGTTATTTCCTCTAGTATGGAATGCACCTTAAGCGGGCCAACTTCTATCCCACGGCGCGGTATCTCCCTTACCGGTACCACCGTCGTAATAATCACAGCAGGCTCTTCTGGCCAAAATGCGTGTGATATTTTAACCTTAACGGCTACATCAACATTTTTAAGTTTGTAGGTTGTGTGCGGTTTAGCCCAGTGCACATCAAACCCAAAATCGAATTTACGCGCAGCAAAGTCGCCGCTCCGGGTCTGGGCATCTGCCAATTGAACGGCGATCATTAAAATAATCGCTGCAGCAAGAAGGGGGTATTTTTTCATATAAAGCAAAAAGAGTTGATTACAACTTCATTGTACCTCCGTTTAATTAATCTTACAAACAAATTATTATATTATCAAATCATACACTAGAAACTGCTCACAAAATTCAGCACCCCTCTATAAAACCTTATTCTTGACCCATCCCGCTTTCCTTTCTATGGTAAGCTAGTTTATTATGAAAAAGAAAACCACCAGCCTGAAACTCGTTTTTGCTAGCATCACCGTAGCCTGTGTATTGTTCACAGGTTGCGCCAAAGCACCCCAAGAAGCTCAGCGACGTACAATCAAAGCAGGTACTTCTGCAGACTACCCCCCATTTGAATTTATCTCCTATGGAGAATTTCATGGCTTGGATATCGATGTTGCTTATGCTCTTGCTAGAGAATTGGGCTACGAATTAGAAATTAAGGATATAGAGTTCTCTAACCTCATCCAAGCACTCCATAGCAAACGCGTAGACTTTGTTATCTCGAGCATGACGGCTACCGAGCAACGTATGAAAAATGTAGATTTCTCAATTCCATACTACTCGCCCTCCTTTGCCGTTATTAGCAAAAAGGATGCCCCTATAAACACGGAACAAGACCTCATGGGCAAACGTATCGGCGTCCAACTAGGTTCGACTATGGAGCAATACGCCCAACAGCTTTCTAAAGACAATAACGGCCAAATCACCATCGAAAGTAGAAACTTGAATCCACAATTAATTCAAGAGCTCTTGGTTGGCCGTATTGACGGGGTCGTTATAGAAGAAAGCCAAGCCAGTGCTTTCGTTAAAAACACTTACACACTCACCTACGCTCTCCTTCCTAAAAAGGAAGCTGGTTACGCGATCGCTTTCCGAAAAGGTTCCCCGCTGAAGGCTGAATTCGATAAAGCCCTTAAAGAACTCGAGGCCAATGGTAAACTACAGGCTATTATTGAAAAATGGATCAATAAGGACTACGTAGAGCCTAATCCGACATTGGAAAACTTGCCGAATGAGTAGCCTCATCGACATGCTACCGTCCTTCGCCTACATTGTCGGAGGGCTCTGGGTGACCTTGCAGTACACTTTCGTCTCCGTAGCACTGGGGCTGGTATTGGGTGCCCTACTCTCACTGTGTAAAGTCAGTCGGAACAGGTACCTAAATAAATTTGCTGCCTTCTATACTTCCATTTTCAGAGGCACTCCCATGCTCCTCCAGCTGGCAATCGCTTACTACGCCGTCCCAGGCTTAATCGGCTACCAGATTCCTGCTTTCGTAGCTGGGGTAATGGCGTTTTCCCTAAACTCAGCTGCCTATGTCTCTGAGGTCATTCGAGCAGGCATCCAGGCCGTAGACAAGGGTCAAGTAGAGGCCGCTAAAGCGCTAGGGGTTCCTTATAGAGCGATGATGAAGGATATTATCTTCCCCCAAGCCTTTCGTAATATTTTACCGGCCTTGGTCAATGAGCTCGTGGACATGTTAAAGGAATCGGCTATCATCTCTACCATCGGCCAAGCAGACTTAATGAGGCGTGCCCAGGTTGTAGCCGCGGAGCATTACTCCTATTTTATGCCTCTAATGGTCGCAGGCCTGTGTTACTACTTCTCTGTTCTCATCTTAAGCAAGTTCGCTGGTCTCGTAGAAAGGAAGATGAAATTGGCATGATCCAGATTTTAGACCTAGAAAAACACTTTGGCGATTTACACATCCTAAAGGGAGTCAACATAACCATCCCTCAAGGAGAAACGGTTGCCATCATCGGCCCTTCCGGAAGCGGGAAGTCTACCCTTCTGCGTTGTGTCAACTTCATGGAAACACCGACCAGCGGTATCGTTAAAATTGATGGAGAAGTAGTTTCAGAAGCTAACCTCGGCCTAATCCGCCAAAAGGTCGGTATGGTCTTCCAACACTTCTATCTCTTCCCGCATATGACGGTGCTGGAGAACTTAACCTACTCCCCCATAACCGTTCTCAAGCTCTCTAAAATCCATGCCGTAGAACGTGCTACAGAGCTCCTCAAGCGCGTTGGTCTAGAAACCAAAGCGGACGTTTATCCTCATGCCCTTTCGGGCGGCCAAAAGCAACGGGTCGCGATCGCAAGAACGCTTGCCATGGAGCCCGAGGTTATTCTCTTTGATGAGCCCACTTCTGCCCTGGATCCCGAAATGGTCAAAGAGGTTTTAAACGTCATCCAATCCCTTGCCCACACCGGTATCACCATCCTCCTGGTCACTCACGAAATGAATTTCGCGCGTAGGCTGGCCGATCGTATCCTTTTCCTAGATCACGGCGAAGTATTGGAAGATACAGCTCCTGAAACCTTTTTTAAACAGCCCAAAACAGAACGCGCCAAAGCGTTTCTGGAAAAGGTACTGTAATCCAATCCCTCTTAAAACTTTGTAATCACAGTGTTTGGCAAATCGTGCTTCGTTTTCAATAAGTATTTTACTTCAGACAAGCTATAGTCTGCGATAGAGGAAATAACATACCGATCACGATCATTCAAATATTTCACTATGTTATTGCTATTCTTCTCATGCACAAACTGCTCTTGAACGCTTTTGAGGTTTTCCACACCTACTTTCACATGTTCCATCAACTTCTCATTATCCCAATCCTCGTGCATAATCACAGCATGGTTAATAAGCGTCTCGAAGATCTTCCCTTCCGTAGCCAAATGCTCCATCAACTGATCATAGCGCTTGGTTTCAGGCATGGTAGAAACGTTATCCACTTCTCGCATACTTAACAGCGTATATTGCGGCATAACAATCTTCACTTCGTCACTACGTTTCTCACGAATCTCTGCTTTCTGAAACCCTCCGCCAGTATTCTCCTTCAATTTCGTTTTTCTAATAAACACGTTCATACAATCATTAATACAACTAAAACATTTTCCAATCATAACCATCCTCCATGAAAATAAAGCAAATCCACCAAGAATCGTATCATTTATCCACTTAAACTAAAATGCAATAAAAAAGCCATTGACGCTCCGGATAAAAATGTATTTAATCTACACTTAAGTTAAAGAAAACCATGAACTCGCTAAAACGATCAATAATTATCATACTCACATTTGCAAATTGCTTAACAGTCGCAACAGCAGCCCATAGGAACGAAATGCAACCTATCTTGGCTGAGTACACTACCCTAGCGGAAGCCTTTAGAACTGCTAAAACTGATTTCTCAAAGATTAAGGACAAGCGTGGGAGCACGCAGTTGGTAGGCTTTGATCTCTTCTACGTCCCAGCGCCTCATACCCTTAAGCTCATCGCAACAATTAGGGTTAATGTCGAACAGCTCACGAATTTTATAGATCGCCTCAAGCGAATTGACAACGCGGATTTCTCCGTCTTGAAAGAAGACAACAATAAGATTTTGGAAAACGTAATGACTATGAATCAGGAGTATGAAATGTTCCTTCAAGTACTCCAGCGCCCAGATCCCCTGTCCTTTTTGAGACAATCGCTATAATCCGAACGGTAAAGCCTACGTGCATAAAAGCTTTCTTATCCTGAGAATGCTATTCGCATCGCTATGTTTAGAGCCCTTGTATCTCGCCTCGATTAATCGGAAAGCTTTCATGAAGGGGGTTTCCCGCTCATTAATGCCCTAAACCCACTTCCATAAAGCGATTTAGGCTAAATATGTGTTTACTTCTTTAGAAAAAGGAATACAATTGTTCATGCAAAACAAAAATAATACATCAATCATAACAAACCATGTTTAACCTATTCACAAAAAAACCAAAAGAAACTAAACCCAACGATAATACCATTAACGTCACCGAAAATAAACAGGAAAAGCCGGTTAAGAAGAAGGTATTTAGTTTCTTCAAAAAACCAGCTAAAACTGAGGAAAAACGGCTCTCCGAGCGTCGACTAGAGAACATTGAAAGGGTTACTCCGGTTAAAATAGAAGAACTAAAGGATAATTATTCTCTTTCAGTCATGCTTGAAGCCTTGAAGGACCTAGATAATAAACTGGAAGACATCACATTCCTGGATCTTCTGGAGGATCAGTTGTTTTTATTGGAAAAGAATCATCAACACCTATACTTGAGTGCGCTAGAGAAAAAACTCGAATCCATCGTCACCAATATCAAAGATTACAAGCTGCTGGATAAGCACCTAAACATCTACATCAAACTATTATGCGCCAAAGACTTGGACGGAAAAACATCGATAGGTATGCGTATCAAATCTTTAGGCAGTGTTATGTTTCATATGAAAGTATTGGATTTAAGCACGGGTGTTCTTCTTCTTCGCTATGAAATCTCTAACCTCAGCCTATCCGGGAATAGTTTAAGGATTGGTCATACGATCACACAAGCTCAGTATGTTATCGATACACGAAACTACATTGATTTATTAGATCCATCCAAATCAATTCAAAAGAAAGCGTCGTTCCATGATAGCTTCAATGCAACGCTAGATCTGGTTCGTGAGGAACACGAGTACCGCAAAAGCCTCCGCGATTTCAGCTCCCCACAAAATGATAGCCAAAACGAATCAAACTCTGATATTTAAACTAAACGAGTAACCCAACACCAAAAAAAGCCTCTTGCAAAATACAAGAGGCTTTTTCTTTCGTAAAATATAAAAACAATATTAACGCTTAGAAAACTGGAAGCGCTTACGAGCACCCGGTTGACCAGCCTTTTTACGTTCCTTCATGCGAGGGTCACGTGTCATATGGCCTGCTTTTTTAAGCGCGCCACGCAAGGTCTCGTCCATCTTTTCCAAAGCACGAGCAATCCCTAATGCAACCGCACCGGCTTGACCCGTAGGGCCACTACCTTGTACGTCTGCTATGACATCGATTTCCTTCTCCAGTCCAACTGTCTTCAAAGGAGCCGTTGCTACCTTTGAATAACACTCAGTACAAAAATAAGCTTCCAGGTCACGATTGTTAACAAGCAATTTGCCTGTTCCTGGCTTGACGCGTACGCGAGCGATTGCTTCCTTACGACGTCCTGTTCCCCAATAAAATGTATCTTGTTGCTTTGTAGCCATAACTTTAAATTACTTGATTTCTAAAATAGTTGGGTTTTGTGCCTCATGTTGATGCTCCGCACCCGCGTAAATCTTCAATTTCTTGAGCATCTGCCTGGCGAGCTTATTCTTTGGCAACATTCCATTAACGGCATGTTGGATGATCATATCAGGGTGCTTGCGCTGATACTCATCTAAAGTGAGACGATATTCATTACCGCGATATCCCGTAAAGAACATATATTCCTTCTTCTCTTGCTTCTTGCCTGTCAAACGCACTTTGTCTGCGTTGATGACAATTACATAATCTCCGGCATCTACATGCGGTGTGTAGGTTGGCTTATGGCGGCCACGAAGAATATTCGCGATCTGCACAGCCATGCGGCCTAAAATCTGCCCCTCGGCATCAACCACATACCAGTTCTTTTTTTCGTCTTGTTTTGCTAAAGTGGTACTCATAGAAATCTGAAAGAGAAAGTCTCTTTAATTATTAAAAATTTGTCAAATATTTATTTTAGAATAATGAACTATTCTCGAATGACAACTAAAAAAGAAGACCCGCCATCAATTATTTTGGCAGCGGGCCTTTGTCTTCACTTAAAGTAAGTAAATAAACACTTCTTTTTAGCCTAGAACTTTACGTTTACGCTAGCACCCCACCAGAACATGTTCTTGCGGTTGCCCAAAGCATTTGCATTGTAACCACCGGTAAGTGCGCGGGTAGATGCGGAATTAAATCCGTCATTGTTGCCGGCATAACGTGGGCCAACGCTCATTGCTGCGTTTTCGTTCATGTGGTAGGTCAAATCTGCCTTTAATGTCCAGTAGATGTAACCGTTCTTGTGCTTTACTGCACCACCTCTTTGGTCGCCATTGTAAGCGTCAGCGGTCAACCAACCCAAGCTTGCGCCAAAGTCAGCAGAAAAACCGTCGAAACCAAATTCACCTAAGTCATAGCTGTAAGCAATGCTTGGCTGAATCACGAACTGTCTTAGGTCGAAATTATAGAACATATAGATAGACGGGTTCAAAAGAACGTCTGCTGATACGCCTAAATAAATTTCGCGTTGACGGTTTGTGTGGTGGTTAATGAAGGTAGGTGCTGCATTAATCGTGTTTGTTTGCCAGTAGTAAATGAAACCAGCGTCTGCAGTGAACATATCGGTCACTTCATAAGTAACACCGAAATAAGGGTTCACTTCTTTAGCCGCATTGTTTACTGCACTGCCAGCTGGCATTACAGACCAAACACCGGTGTAAAGCTTAGCGCCAAATACTGGGTAACCAAGTTCTACTGTAGGCTGAATGCTTGCTTGAGCGCGCTTTGAACCACGGTAAACGGTTTCTGATTCAAAAGCAACGTTCGCCTTAAGTGATACATCACTCATCAGGGTCTTTGCTGTTGTTTCATTAGTCGTTGTTCCATTAGTTGCCGCTTGATCTTGCGCAAACAAACCACTCGTGCCAACAAGTGCCACTACTGATAATGTTTTTATAATATTTTTCATTTGTATATTCGTCTTTTTAGGTTTTTCTCAAACTTGAGAAATAATAATAGTCACTTCTAAAGTTTGAGAATAACGATTTAACGTTTTTTTGACCTAATTTTCAAGCGGTTTTTAAAAAAGGTTTTTCTGAAAACTGCAATCAGCTTTCCTGCAACAACTTTGGTTCAAAAAAAATTATCGCCTAAAAACCAAACGATACTTGCGCGCCCCACCAAAACAGCTCCGAATGCCTGCTTTGCGAGTTAGCATTAAACTGCGTAGACCCCACAGGCATCAGCCCATCGTTATTAGCAGAGGCTCTCACGCCAACACTCACTTTTGTAAAATCGTTTACTTGGTAGATCAAGTCGAGTTTCATCCCCGCATACGCGTACCCGTTTTTATGTTTTGGTAATCCTGATCGCTGGTTCCCATTATAAGCATCCGCTTGCAAAAGTCCCGCATAGGCGTAAGCACTGATCGATAATCCGTCCGCTATAAACTCCAGCTCCCGGGTGTACATCACACTGGGCTCAATCAAATACTGCCCCAAATCAATATCGTAAAAAAAGTAAATCGCCGGGCTCACAACATAATCAATAATTGCTCCGAAATAGATTTCTCTAGAGCGATTAATTCTGCCGGACGTCCCACTTCTATCCGTATACCAATAATAGGTAAACCCGGCATCCAAGGTCAAATCCACCGGTAGGCTATTCTTGGGCATAAAATACATCACACCAACATAGGGATCCACTTCAGATCTAAAATTCAAGCTGGGTCGGCCAACGGGTTTTTTAACAGTTACCCCGCCATAGAGATCAAAGGGCTGTTCGAAATGGTAGCGGCCTTCAACCGAAGGCATAACAATGCTTTGCGCTAACTTCGCTCCTCTAAAAACATACTCAGACTCATATCCAACTTTCCCGCCCAAACTCAATGCGTTATTAGCATTCACGCTATTCCCCGTCTGGCCGTTTAATCCAATAAACGCCATTAACAAATACAATCCTAGGGGGAAAAAAACTTTCTTCATCAGTAACTATTTTGGGGGAAAATTTCTAAAAAGAAATACCAAATTTATAGACCGTTAGGCAAGCTTTATTCCTAAGGCGTCTTACTTTTCCAAAATGTCAACAAACTGCTTTTTGTCTTCCGCTTTAAAAAAAGCAGTACCGGCAACAAAGGTATCACTGCCTAATTCCTTACAGGTTAAACTCGTCTCAATGTCTATACCCCCATCGACTTCTATCCGATAGGCATAACCATACTGTTCCCGTAATTGATTCAGTTCATCAATCTTCGGTAGTACGTCTTCTCTAAAACTTTGTCCGCCAAACCCGGGTTGCACGGTCATGGCTAACACCAGATCAACGTGCCCAAGAAAGGGGGTTACCGCGCTCACCGCTGTACCGGGGTTCAATGCTATTCCACAGCTACACCCCAATCTTCTTATCCGCGAAAGGGTCTCCATAATCGGGTAATCGGGTTCAACATGTATCGTTATATTATTAGATCCCGCAGTCGCAAAGGCTTCTATATACTTGTCAGGATTATCCAACATCAAATGAGTATCAAAGTATAATTTACTTTCTTTGCGTAACGCACTCACCATCTGTGGCCCAAAGGACAAATTGGGCACAAAGTGTCCGTCCATAATATCTAAATGCAGCCACTCAACGCCACTGGCTTCTACAATCTTTAAACTGTCGAACATCCGCGCATGGTCTCCCGCAAGGATCGATGGGGCTACTCGATTAGGGTACTTACTCATATTAGGGTATATTTAGAGGCTTACCAGGAGGAAATGACAAGATTATTTATCCGCGTTGCTAACTGTCTGGTTAACACCGGCATATTTTGATACTCAGAGGACACCAGGCTATCCCCCACTTGCACTTGTACCGTTGCGGTAACCGGCTTTTCATAAAAATAAATAACGGTTAACAGGTTGTGAGCCAAGGTACACTGCGCCGTCAATTCCAATAAATACGAATTCGCCAAGTAAGTATCTTGATCACTAGTAGATAAAATCGTTCTGCTATAATCCGTTAATACCACTTCCAAAGTCGCATCCGCGGAGGCTTCATCAGATACGATCGTTATATTCCCTTCTTGCTGCAACGCCCTCCTTAATTGATCACTTAAAAGCGCTTGTGCTTGCGGCGCAAAGGATCGATTGATAACCGGCTTCACATAAAGGGTCTGAAACGGCAGGTTCCGCGAAGCATTCCCCAATTGATAATGGGCACACCCCGCGGATAAAAGAGCAACCAATAAAAAGCTCGCTAAAAAAATCCTCATCGAACAGGGCCGTTATTGGCTTTCGAAATCGGTTTGTTTTCTTTTTTAACAGGCTGCTGCTGCGGCAAACTATTTTCTCCGGATGGTGTTGATTCCTCCGGCTTTTTGACTGCTGGAAGATGGGCTTCAGGAATTTCTTGGCCTTCGGGTTCCAATGGATCCATAGGATGGGGAAACTCTTGTCCCATATCCTTTACGCCTTGATATAGCTCAGGATCACCACCAGAAAATACTTCCGTATTATGCTCATCAATCTCCATCTCTTGTAAATAGGTTGGTGTAGACGGCTCTTCATAAGGCCCGAATAGGAAATCTACAACGGTCTTTGGAGGAGGTACCCCGTCTTTAATCAACTCGATGCGCTCCTTTGCGGTCGCCGCTGCCGGAGAATTCGGCTCCACGGTAATCGTCTCGTTATAATAAACCAAAGCCGCCTTCGGGTTATTCCGATAATAATAATAAAAATCACCCAGCTCAAGCTTGCTACGGGCTTCTATATCCCGCATGTGCGCTAACTTGTCTTCTACTTCCTTAACACGCGCATGGTTCGGAAAGAGGATTAAAAAGTCCTCATACGTTGCAATGGCTTCCTTCGTATAACCTTGGTCATAAGATGGCCCGCGTACTAAATCAGCATAAACATCTCCCAAAGTGAGGTACGCATCCGGAGCCAAATCGCTCTTCGGGTAATCGTTAATCAAGCGGTCTAGCGCATCAATACTGTCTTCAGGCTTCTTATGCTCTTGAGCCAAAACTGCTATATTCATCAACGCCATCGGCGCGTATTTACTAAAGGGCGCATTCGTTACAATACTTTCAAAGTACTCGATCGCCGCGTCATAATCGCGAAAACCCGGTATAATTCCCCAGTAATAAGGCCTTCTGCCCTTTTGTAGCAAGCTTGCAATCTCAAACTCTTCTTCAATCACCTGGTTAAACTTCGGGTACTCCGGATAACGGGTAATAATCAATTGAAGTTTCTTAAAGGCTTCCGCAAACTGGTGCCTGTTCTTTAAAATGATACTGCTCTGGTACAAAGCTTCAGGAGCCAATAAAGAGGTACTGTATTCGGTGTAAACTTTTTTGTACAAATTTAACGCAGCAAGGTCATTACCTTTTTCTTGCTCCTCTTTGGCCAAATTCATCGCGTCAAGACCGTGGCGCGCAGTGATCTCCTCACCTAAAAAACGCTCTGTAAGACCTCCTTCAGCCTTCCAACCCGTTTCAGGTGTCCATACGAGATCAGCCAAAAGCGCGTTTGAGCAAATTAAAAAGGAAACTAAAATAATTTTATGTCGCATAATAAACTTAGTGCCATTGTATGAGCGTTGCTCCCCAAGTCAACCCCGCGCCAAAGGACACGAGTAAAACAAGGTCCCCAGATTTAATTCTTTTCGCGGTCACCGCTTCGTCTAAAGCAATAGGGATAGAGGCTGCGGAGGTATTGCCGTAACGATCCAGGTTAATAAAAAATTTTTCCATCGGTATCCCAAATCGCTGAGATAGCGCCATAACAATTCTTAAATTCGCTTGATGCGGAATTAAACACGCAATATCGGAGGGTTCTATATTATAGCGGTCAAGCAACTCTTGCATCGCTTGCTCCAATCGGCGCACCACTACTTTAAATAGCTCTCTGCCATTCATCTTCAGGCAATTCATCCGAGCACTTAAGGTATCTGGCGTAATAGGCTGCGCAGAGCCACCTCCGGGCTGATAGAGTAACTTCAAATACTTGCCGTCTGTCCCCATCATCGTTCCTAAAATACCGACATTCGGTTTATCTGTTTTCCCCAAGACTGCTGCCCCGGCTCCGTCTCCAAACAATACACAGGTAGCACGATCTTCCCAATCCAATATGCCGGACATCTTTTCACTGCCTATAACCAGCACGTGTTTATACTCCCCAGCCAACATCATTTTAGAAGCAACTTCCAGGCAATAGCAAAACCCAGCACACGCACCACTCACATCAAAGGCCGGAATAGCACGTAACCCTAACTTATCCTGCACAATACAAGCAGTGGCGGGAAAGGGGTAATCGGGCGTCATCGTTCCCACAATCACTAAATCAATATCCTTGGGCTCTAATCCCGCATTTAAAATAGCTTTTTTTGCGGCTTCCACGGCCATCGCAGATGTCGTTTCACCTTCTGCCGCAATCCGTCTCTCAGATATTCCCGTCCGCGTAACAATCCACTCGTCCGAGGTGTCCACAAGCTTCTCTAAGTCATGATTGGTCATCACCTTCTCTGGAAGATAAGATCCCACTCCTTTAAAAATGATAGATGGCTCAGTTAAACTCATGACAGGCTTGCGTAATCATTAAATATAAATTTCTAAGAAATATCCCCCCATCGAATCAAATTCACGTAGCAGGATTTTCAGAATCCAATTGAGGTCTCATTAACTGATTAGCAGCTTCTATATCCATTGCAATCTGGTCATCCATCTCATGCTGAAAGAGCGTACAAGCCGCCTTAATCGCATTTTTAATACCCATGCGATTGCTAGAGCCGTGCGCCTTTAACACCATCCCGGTTAACCCCAACAGGGGTACCGCACCATAGCGATCCGGGTCAAATTGGTTCTTAATAGAATAATAGGATCCTCTGAACAATATCGCCGCAATTTTACGCATAAAATTCCTAGACAGCTCTTCCTTAACTGCTTTTTGAGCCGCATGAATCATCGATTCCCAACTCTTCAATAAAACATTGCCCACAAAACCATCACAAACAACAACATCCACTTCATTATTAAACAACTGAAATCCTTCTATAAGGCCTAAATAGTTAATCAAACCATCCAATTGCTTTAATAATTCGTGCGTATTACGCGTCAGCGTAACACCCTTGCCTTCTTCTGTCCCAATCGTCAACAAACCAACTCTTGGTTTATCCACAGAAAACATCGCCCTATAATAGGCATTTCCTAAAACTGCATTATGCGCCATTTGCTCCGCAGTTGGCTCTGGATTAGCACCGCCGTCTATTAAAACAAAATGGCGTTTATCACAACTTGGCACAATGCTTGCCAACGCAGGTCTTTCTACCCCGGAAAGCGTCCTTAGCTTAATCGTCCCGCCGGCCATCAAACTCCCCGTATTGCCACAGCTCAAAACCGCTTGCGCCTTGCCGTCTTTCACCAATTCCAATGCCCGCACCATAGAGGAATCCTTCTTGGCTTTAAGCGCTTGTATCGGCTTGTCATCCATTTCGATAACTTCAGAAGCATGCATCACGGATATCTTCTTTTTGTCGCTGATACCGTACTCTTTCAGTAATGGCTGGATTTGGCTTTCGTTCCCTACTAGAATAACTTCAGGAAGGCGCCTGCCCAGTTCTTTCACCGCTAGCGCAACGCCGGCAATGACTTCCTGGGGACCTAAATCTCCACCCATCACGTCAATAACAAGCTTGTTTAGTTCTCCGCTTGATGATTGTCGCATCATTTCTAAAGCCTCTGGCAAATTGAGCCAATTAAGCTCAAACTTCTATGTCTAATACCTGGCGACCACGATACATCCCGTTATTAGGATTCACATGGTGGGGCTTAAATGCAGTCCCGTCCGTAGGATCACGAGAAACCTCCGGCAACTTGTATTGGTTCTGACTTGAACCACGACGTTTACGGCTTCTCTGTTTCGATTGTTTGCGTTTTGGCTGTCCCATAATAGTAAATTATCTAAAGATAGATTTTATAGTCCTTTTTTTTTCCCAAGTCAAGCAGTGTTTTAAAATAGTCATATTACTTAATTCTTGCTGTCATGCAATGCTTCAATAAAAAATCTATCTCAAAACGCCTCACCACCAACGACTAGCATTCATTCTATCCTGGCTTTAGGATTTTTTTTAAAGATGATGTATATTTAGTAAAAGGAGGAATTGTATGAAAATATTCAAAACGTTTACCCCATGGCTTTTGCTATCCATAATCGCACTACTACCTCATAGGGGTATCGCGCTCGACTTCCAAAAACCAGTCAATGTTACCCATTTATCAACGGATACCCGGATTAATGTACATGTGCATCATCAAGATCTGTACGAGGGTTATCAATCCGAAATCATTTCGATGACCATGATAATCGGGTACACCACGAAATTAGAAACGGAGAGGATTACCATCCTCTCGAAAAAGGTCGAACCAAATGGAATTCCCATACCAGAGCTTTCTGCGAGGCCATTAACCCAGATAAGCTTCATTTCCCTCAAAGGGAGCATAAAATTAAACTATCGCACCTACTGGATGCATTTTTTCCACGGCATTAAGCACTATGAAAAAACGTTACCGATAGACATAAACATGAACGTCACCAGCCAGTCCGGCTCTCCCCGTAAGTTTGATGGAGGCAACTATCACATTATCCTGCACCTCGATCAAGCGAGTGCGATCAAGTGGATAGATATCAATATCACAGAAAAAGAAGTACGCCGACTTCCATAAAGTCACCCATAACTCGATTCAACCATTTACTCAAGAACCACACCCGTATTTTCTAATCCTATATAGTTTTATTTATGAAGACTCTTTTATTACGCTGCCTCCTATTCACTGCCCTGCCTTTAACAATAAGTCTGTCCCAATCTTTTGCGGCAGACTTAAAGGGCGATGCTAAATTCCATATCCACATCCTCAATCAATTCCCGCATAAAGACTTTAACCCAAACACAAATGAACTCAAAATAACATTTACCTACGGAAATGATACCACTCAAAAAATCAGCATTCCGAATGGGTTTAGGCCTAGCGAGGGAGTCCCTTTACCTATAAATGATATTCCGCTAGAGAATATTCGTACGATCTCCATAACGGGTACGGTAAATATACATTACAAAAGAAATTTAAACCCAGGTAATCCTATCGCATGGCTAAGAATGCTCTTCAACACTTACAATGAGTACACCGATACAATCGCTGTTTTGCCTGTCGACCTAACATTCAATGTAGAAAGCCAAACAGGTGACCTAAGAATATTTTATGGCCAATACTATCGGGTAACAGTCCACCTCGAAAAGGGATACCTGATTCAATGGATTGCCATCAACGTGGAGGCAGTCGATATCAATAATAAGCTTAGCAAACTTCATTAATAAAACAAGCCTCACCCTAATCGCTGACAAAAACGCCCAAGTCGCTCTAGCCCCTTGTTAATGATTTCGTTTGATGTCGCATAGCTCAACCGTACATAATCATCCGTACCAAAGGCCATTCCGGGCACAAGCGCCACTTTCTCTTCTTCAAGCAGTTTCGTCGCGAAATCCGTAGAACTCATCCCAAAGGATGCAATCTTGGGAAATAAATAAAAGGCAGCTTCCGCCTCCAAACATTCCACTCCTGGAATACTCCTTAAGCCTTTCAGCATCATAAGGCGTCTTTCGTTAAACACTTTTACCATGCCATCTATGGCTTTTTTGGACTCGGCTTTATTCTCCAATGCCGCCAATGCCCCATACTGCGCAAAGGTCGTCGCGTTCGAGGTCATCTGCCCTTGTATCTTAGCAACCGCTTTTGCAATGCGTTCATTCGCTACCAGCGTGCCTAATCGCCACCCGGTCATCGAAAAGGATTTACTAAACCCACTCACCGTAATAACAAGTTCCGCCATCTCCGCGCTAAAGGATGCAGGGCTGTGGTGCTCCGCTTTTCCATACAACAGGTATTCGTAAATCTCGTCAGACATAATGTACACACCATGTTCCAACGCCACTGCCGCGATCGCCTCAAGCTCTTTTCGCGTATACACCATTCCCGTCGGGTTAGAGGGGCTGTTTAATATAAATAACTTCGTCTTCGGCGTGATCGCTTCTTTAAATTGATCAGGAGTGATCTTGAAATTCGTCTTGTCACTCGTTTCAATAAACACCGCCTTCGCGCCCGCGAATTTCAACATCTCCGGATAACTCACCCAATACGGGGTCGGTATAATCACTTCATCCCCGGCATTACAGGTCGCCAATATCGCCAACAGGCAGGATAACTTCCCCCCGGGGCTCACGACAACTTGCTCCGCTTTTATCGAAAGCTTGTTATCTTCTTTATACTTACTAACCAACGCCGTCCTCAACTCCGGCAAACCGGCCACGTTGATATACTTCGTCTTACCGTCCCGAAGCGCTTTAATACACGCTTCTTTGATAAACTCAGGCGTGTCAAAATCAGGCTCGCCCGGGCCAAAACCACACACGTCTTCCCCTGCAGCAATTAACGCTTTTGCTTTCGCGTCCACTGCCAACGTCGGCGAAGGTGACAACTCTTCTGCAAGTCCAGACAATTCAAGCTTCATAACTCTTTGCATAAAAATACAAATCTATGGCTCAAATATATCCCTTGCGATCAAAAAATGTAGCCTTTTTTATGACCTGCTTTTTGGCTAAGGCTTGCTCCAGTTTAAACCAAACTGACCTCGCCGTAAAACCAGCCAATGCACTAACATACCTATCACGTCATAATAATGATATAGATTTAGCTATACTCGACAACAAACCATCCGCGTAACCTAGGCACACTTCACTTTTGGAAAAATGTGCCAAGCAGCAACCGCCCCTCTTGCTCCCAAGAAAGAGAAATTGCTCCCTTGGCTAAAGGTATCCTAGCCAAGAATTACACCTTTACTTCGTTGCTTTTTTAACGGCTTTTTTTACTGTCTTAGGAGCTGCTTTTTTCACCACTTTCTTCACAGTCTTCTTTGCAGGAGCTGCTTTCTTCACGGCTTTTTTCACAGTCTTCTTTACAGCTTTTTTAGCCTTACTAGCTACTTTTTTCACTGTCTTCTTAACTGCCTTTTTGACTGTTTTTTTAACAGCTTTCTTTGCAACAGTTTTTTTCACAGCTTTCTTTTTAGGAGCTGCTTTTTTAACTGTCTTCTTTGTTGTTGTTTTTTTTGTGACCATAGTTTTTTCTGGAGTTGTAGTTAGGTTTTTGGGCATACTGTCCAAAGCTGCTCTAAGGAGTTCCCCTATACTCACCTTCTTTTTTTTCGACACTTGCTGCAGTTGCTTCCTTACATCATCCGGTAACCGAACTGATATCTGCTTATGCTCCTGTTTTTCAGGAATGTATGTCTCAAAATTAAAATGAATCAATGCATGTCGTATCAAATCACTCATTGATTTTGCTTTGCATTGTTCTTGCGCTTTAACTATTTTCTCCAAAAGAACTTCTGGGAGGTCAAAGGTTAAAGGATTATTTCCTGAATTATTCGAAGAGGCCATGTATCTATTCACAAACAAGTAAAAAATTTCACTTACACTTGTAATTTATAACTTACTCTCATTTTATTACTTTTCAAGTCACAATCAAAGAAAAAAATGTTTATTTCGTAAAAAAAACTAACGTCATACCATGAGCACTACAAATTCCTTAATCAAAATCACCGAGAGATTTTCAAGCGATGTCTCCAATTTATCGTTCTCAAATCCTACCGTGTACGTGTATAATCCTCTTGAATACGCCTGGAAATCCCACGTGGCCTACCTTTCCAAATACGCTTCTTCTCCTAAAAAAATTGTTTTCTTAGGGATGAATCCGGGTCCTTGGGGTATGGCGCAAACGGGTGTGCCTTTCGGTGAAATTCCCGCTATACGAGACTGGCTAAAGATTAGCGAATTAGTAGACAAACCCAAACAGGAACACCCGAATCGTCCCATCGTAGGGTTTAACTGCGCTCGCTCAGAGGTAAGTGGTCGTAGGCTTTGGGGGCTCTTTAAGGAGCGTTTTTCTTCTCCTGATATTTTTTTTAAGGACCACTTTGTCGCAAACTACTGTCCGCTCGTCTTCATGGAGGAGTCTGGCAAAAATAGAACTCCGGATAAACTTCCCGCGCACGAGGCTAATCTTTTATATAATCTCTGTGATGATTATCTCCGCCAAACCGTAAACATTTTAAAACCGGATTGGCTAATCGGTGTTGGTGGTTTCGCGGAAGCGCGTGCCCAAGAGGCACTCAAGGGAATAGATATTAAAATCGGTCGCATCCTACACCCTAGTCCTGCCAGTCCCGCCGCAAATAAGGATTGGTCGGGCAAGGTCACACAGCAACTCACCGACCTTAACATCTGGTCTTAAATTTTTCTCCTTTAAGCAAACTACTCGCATCGAACAGCCGTCTTCCGACACTGCTCGCGTATCGCTCCAAACTCCGAAAAATCAAAATGCGTATTACTAATATGCCCTCTTTCAATACAAGCCAAGTCCGTCTCTTCCGTCACGTCAAACTTCCAGTTCGGATACGCAAATCGAAACGATGAATGCGTCTCTCGCTTAAAGAGTGAGCCTACAAACAGGGTCTCCGGCACCGTAAACTCCACGGGCGTATCCATGCGTGTCGCTTTTGGGAAATTAATATTTTGCACAACATGCGGATTATCCCAACAAGACACCATCTCTTCCGTAAACATCGCCATCCGCTTCGCCGCGTTCTGTAAGGACAACAATAGCTCCCCTTCCACAACACCATGCTTGTCGCGTATCCCCACATACTCCTCGACTTCCAAAAAATGCGAACAAGCAATAGAAGGCACATTCCACGCCGCGCCCTCAATCGCAGCCCCCAAGGTCCCCGAGCTCAAAATAATCGGCCTTCCCGTATTACTCCCAATATTAATACCGGAAACCACCGCCGCCGGTCTTTCTTCAAACAAATGTGCCAACGCAATATTCACGCAATCAGCCGGTGTCCCATCAAGCGCATACGCCGGGCAATCATACCCCTCATACTCCGCCATATGCACCACTCTATCTCGGCTAATCGCACGCCCAATCCAGCTCTGCTCCGTCAACGGCGCCGCCACCGTCACGTCAAACTTCTCCCGCAAAGCCTCCACCAGGGTCTTTAAAAAAAAGGAATCAATACCATCATCGTTCGTCACCAATATCTTTTTCATAAACAACACTATAAAGACCAACTCAACCGCACTCGAGTCTTTTATAGCTCGTATGTATCGACAACAATTACTTGATTAACTAAACCTCTTTTCTATAACATGACCCCATGTTTAAACTACAGAAAACACGCTTTAATGCCTCATCTCCTTCACCCCACCAACCCAGCGAAAAGTCTTCGCAAAAACAAGCTACCGAAGACGTCAAATCTCGTTACGAAACGTTAATAAATGACCCTTCTAACCTCAAACAGCTCCAATCCTTCCTGCAAGAGAAGCATCAGCTAAACCTACTCTCCGATCGTCAAATCGCTAAAATCAAAAACAGAAATGTTGCCGGCGGAATCCTTGTTGGCTTCGCCCTCATAGGCTACTCAAAAATGTTTTACGCCATTTATCAGGATTCCAAAGAATCATCGAACAAATCCTCATAATTGCCAACCGCATCAGAAGTAAACAGATCAAAAGCCAAACAATCCCCTAACGATCCTAAATAAACCCATTTCTTTCCTGCAGGCCTGGGATCGTATCAAATACTCCCCCGACTATAGTACATCATTCAATTCCTTGTCGTAAATTTTGATATCAACCGTTATTACGCCACTTGATGAATCCAATGAAACCGATAAAAAACCATGGGACTCCCGTCCTTTAGCCCCTTTCAAGGTAATTTTATACTCCTGGCCTGCCGTTAAGTTAGTAATAACCTGACCCACGATTTCAAATTTTCCCTCTGTGAGGTTGGGTGAGTAAAACCAAGGCCTTTCTATCCTGGCGCTTATATTGCTAGACGAAATTTTAAGCTGGCTTATACTCGACATGGCATCATAAAGCACCTTCTCCTGATAAGCTGCACTCCTGGCCGCAAAATGAATAAACTCTTCATTCGGGACATTGGTTCCGGTCGCTGTCCCATTTAAAACCACCCTTATGTTGTCTCCCGGCGTGATATCAATCCTGTTTACATTCGATAAAAAATTGTAGTCATGGGGTACAAATGTAACTTTTGCGCGAACCTTAGTATAATTCGCCGCCTCCAGAGAAGTCGAAGAAAGGGTAACCACCGTAAACGCAACCAAAGCAATCCCAACAAAGAGTGATGTTCTCATACCCTAACATATACCAAATCCGCAAAAAAGCAACTGCACCCCTCTTATATAAAGACAAACACCTCCAAACCGGCATCTTCATAAACTTCACCCTCCTCGGCTACGCCCACTTATCCTACTCCATCTACCAAGATGGCAGGGACATATACCCGCAATGCAAAATGCGACCAAAGCCCAAATGCGGATTAAATAACTAAAAGCCTAAAATATCCCAGATTCTTGTATCGATAAAGCGGATATACAAAAGCAAACAGGCTCAAAGCACTTATAGATACGCATCTTCGTCCAAAATATGTGTCTTCTCACTCACTTGTTCCGCTAATCGAATAATCTCAGCTGACTTAGCTAATTCTTGAACGGTTTCTTCAATCAATCGTAAGCTGTCTACGTCCAGTTTTATCTCATTAAAGGCAGAGATTAATTTTTGATAAAACGCATTGTCTCCCGTCAATCTTTGCCAAAACGCTTCGCCCACATACACAGGATAAAAATGCTTCTTTTCTATATTTTTATAATGTGTACTTAATTGATCTTTCCCTCCATACAAAACACCTACAATTAAGTCGTTGCTCCCAAGTTCGAAGCGATTTGTCTTAGCCAAATTTCTTATGGAATGAAAGTGATCATTTATGGTTTTCACGTCATCTTTATTGATAGTATTTGGACCTAGCTTAACCTGACAGAACTTTTTCCGACCATCTACTTGGTCTTCAAATTCTATATCAATACCTGATATTACACTACCAAAAGCATTTAAAACTTTGCTAATAAAATTTTGTAAATTCTGCCCGAATGATGTGTTTATTGACGTAGATAACATACGCGGATAAATCAATACTCTGGCAATCGACTCTGGACTACAGTCACCCGTAAAAAACCTAGCCAAATAGTTCACCAAAAAAGGATTGATCTTAAATTGCTTTGGATTTGATAGAATTTTTGTATTCTTAATATGCGCTTCTATAATAACTTCTTTAAACCAGGATTTCGCTTTTTGCAAAATCTCGTTTTTTTTCACTTCGTCACTCATGCAAGGGTAAGGGTCAGTAATTGTTTACAAATGATAAAATTTATCTTGAGATATATCATGATCATTGACAAAAGAAAAGATATAGGTGATTTTCAAGTAACCATGACTAACGTTGACCAAGGTTTAATATGAAAGAATTTTACTCATTGACAGAGGTAGCGGACATGCTTTCCGTTTCAAAAGAAACGTTACGCAGATGGGATAAAAATAATTACCTCAAACCCATCCGACACCCGATAAATAACTATCGAGTTTACCCTGCTTTCTCTTTAAAAAAATTCGAGCAACTTGGATTTTTATTTGATAACAACATATCAATTAATGAAAAACCTTTAAAAGACTTTTCATTAATTGAACTTTTTTCAGGCGCTGGGGGGTTAGCACTTGGCCTTGAAACAGCTGGATTAAAATGTGAATTACTGAACGATAATGATCGTAATGCATGCAATACCCTGAAGAAAAATCGCCCTGGATGGAATATCATCGAAGGAGATGTTTCACAACTAGATTTCTCCCCATACAAAGGAAAAATAGATGTCGTTGCGGGAGGCTTCCCATGCCAAGCGTTCAGTTACGCAGGAAAAAAACTCGGTCTAAAGGATGCAAGGGGTACCTTGTTTTATGAATTCGCAAGAGCAGTTGATGAAATCAAGCCGCTCATATGTGTAGGTGAAAATGTCCGTGGTTTACTTAATCATGAGAACGGAAATACTCTTCAAGGCATGATTTCAGTTTTAGATGAACTTGGTTATGATGTTATTCCACCTAGAGTACTCAAAGCCATTTTTTATCGAGTTCCTCAAAAAAGAGAACGGCTTTTGTTAGTCGGCTTAAAACGTGGATGCGGATTGAATTTTGATTTCCCGCAACCCCATAAAGAAATATATACATTAAAAGATGCTTTAAAAAAAGGCAGGTTATTTGACTCAGACGTACCCCCATCACCTGGTCAGCTTTTTTCTCCAATGAAAAAACGAGTAATGCAACATGTTCCGCCCGGTGGATATTGGAGGGATCTCCCTATAGAGCTCCAAAAAGAATATATGAAAAGTAGTTTTTTCCAAGGTGGAGGCAAAACAGGAATGGCAAGGAGAATGCATTGGGACGAACCCTGCTTGACACTAACCTGTAACCCATCCCAGAAACAAACAGAAAGGTGTCATCCTGAAGAAACCCGACCTTTTACCGTTCGTGAATATGCGCGCATACAAACATTCCCTGATAATTGGGAATTTGTGGGTTCCTTATCATCTCAATACAAACAAATTGGCAATGCTGTTCCAGTAAATTTTGCTAGGGAAGTAGGCTATGCATTAATAAAAACATTGAACGCCTACTATTCTTCAACAATGCAGGCAAAGGAAGAAATGCAGCTAGCCATCTAAATAATATAACTTACTGAATACATCCGCATCACCGCATTATCCATAAAAAGAAATTCTTCAACACACCCAAGGCAAAAATTATCATTTCAAAGATGGCGACCTTCTTTACGATACCAAAGATGCCTATCTTCTCCCTTGGGCTCAACTATTGACAATGCTCAAAATATGCATCCGCGTAGATGAAGCTGCCTTATCACTCCCTGTACATTTCTCCATCCTCATTCCCTCGCCCGAAAAAACTAGCCTAATCTACCTCAACTCCCACAAAGCCGATCAACCGGATTTTGTAAACTTCCTTCGAGACGGCATCTTACACGGAACCACAGACTACCGTCCCTACAAGCATTAAGTAAGTAGCCCCTGCCCTCCCCTTACGGAATAATCTTACTCAGCTCCTCATCTTTAATATCAATATGCACGGAAATGATTCCGTTTGCGGGCTTCATAGTAACGGTGACTACTGCTACGGCACCATCCTTTCTTTGCCCTCCGCCCGCCAAGGGCACCAAGTGTTTGGTGGTTGCATTACCCAAATCAGTAATCACCGTTGGCTTAATTTGAAAAGTTCCCCCAACCGATCGATTCCAGAAAGACCAAGCGGGTCTTACGATTGTAATGGTAAACCAGTCTGAAGAAATCTCGATACGCTTTACCGGCACAGCGGGGCTCCAATTTATACTGCCCGTAACCGTTGGGTTCGAGCTACTAGCAGGCACATCCAGAACAAGAGCTTCATAAGAACCAGACATCGGGAATACTTTAATAAAAATCCTACCTTCCTTTTGCAGCTTTAATACATTAGCCCCTCCCACCCCATGGTGATAAGGCTTAAAGGCAACGGCGCTTTCAAGGCTATGATAAGCCTCAGCTCTCAAGGTAGCTGGTATCGATAACAGAAATAAAAAAACCAGCAATAAACAATAAGCAATATACCTGCTCATTTCTTAACGTAAGCCATATTTAAGAGAAATCAACCATTCCACACCAATTCCTGCTATATCAATTCATCAAAAAACATCTCGATATCCTAAATGAGGGTCTCGGCAATTTTTCGTAAAAAAACATACCCCCTTCAAAGATCTTTTAATAAGGAATTTTCTTATTAAAGGAAATGACGCTTTCCTTTAATAAAATCCCACAAGTTTGTTCCAGGTGAAACAAACCTCCCCTTTTGTTCACATTTATTTGATCATTATCTGGCAATATAAAAATAGCAAAAATGGGCATTTTAAATCTCAATAAAACTATCATAATACACCCTATAGCACAGCCACTTGTCTCCCATTTTAAGCTTCCCTTTTCCCCAAATTCTGTTTTAATAGAACACTACTATTATGAGCAAACCGAAGTTCAGCCTAGATTTTGAAAAACCTCTCCGTATTCTAGAGGAGCAACTAGAGAGCCTGCGCGCCTCTTCCATTCAGGAAAAGGTTGATATGGCCGATGAAATTGACGCCATCGAACGCAAGCTAGAAGCCACCAAGGCTCAGATCTATAAAGGCCTCACGCCTTGGCAAAAGATCCAGCTCGCGCGCCACCCACAGCGCCCTTACTCGCTAGACTACATAGGCGCTATCTTCGAGGACTTCCAGGAGCTCCATGGCGACCGCAATTTCAGGGACGATCGCGCTATAATCGGCGGCACAGCCTTCTTCCAGGGCGAGCCCGTCATGATCATCGCTCAACAAAAGGGCCGTACGACCAAAGAAAACCTCATGCGCAACTTCGGATCCCCCAACCCAGAGGGCTACCGTAAAGCGCTCCGGCTCATGAAGATGGCCGAAAAATTCAACCTCCCCATCATCTCTTTTATAGACACGCCTGGCGCCTATCCTGGCGTACAGTCAGAGGAACGCCACGTAGCAGAGGCCATCGCAGTCAACATCCGTGATATGGCTCAACTCCAAGTCCCCATCATCGCCATCGTCATCGGCGAAGGCGGCTCTGGTGGTGCCCTAGGCATCGCTGTAGCAGACCGCGTCCTCATCCTCGAAAACGCTTATTATTCCGTAATTTCACCCGAAGGCTGTGCCGCAATCCTCTGGAAGGATCGCGCCTTCGCCCCACAAGCCGCAGAAGCCCTACAAATAACAGCAGATAAGCTCCTCGAGCTCGGCATAGTAGACGGCATCATCACAGAGCCAACCGGCGGGGCACACACCAACAAAGATTTAGCCGCCAAGTCCGTCAAAGCCGCCATCCAACAAGAGCTCAAAACGCTCAAAACCATGAACGGCACTCAGCTAACAGACAAACGCTACGAAAAATACCGAGCCCTCGGCACTTTCTACGAATCAGCCCAAGACTAAACGCTTACAATCTGACTAAAGTGATAAGAGGAGAACTTTCCTTCTCCGATGAGTCGACTATTTTCTTATACACTGCAGGCGATATTTCATCGCTCGCCTGAGTAACCGGCATACTGAAAATAAACGCACCCACGCAAGCTACAATGGCAAACTTTACAATGGATAAGGTGATAAGAACATGCTTCATATATACCTTCAACCTACTCCACTAATCCGAGCTTGTCAAAGAATTCGTAAACTTTTTACACTTAAACCAACATCACGCTCGGTTTTTCGAGTAATTTTCTAAGTTCTGCTAGGAATTTTGCGGCACTTGCCCCATCAATTACGCGGTGATCTCCACTGATGCCAATGGTCATGATTTGCCCGACACCTATCGTTCCATCGGACTTCACTACCGGCTTTGTAGCCGTTCCGCCAACAGATAAAATCGCTGCGTTTGGCAAATTAATAATCCCATAAAACCGGGAAATCCCAAACATCCCTAAATTCGTTACCGTAAAAGTAGATCCGGACATTTCTTCAGGCTTTAACTTCTTATTTCGAGCCTTTTGAATATAATCCTTCGCCTCTAAACTAATCTGGCGCAATGACTTAGCCTGACAATCCCGAATAACAGGTGTTACCAAACCATCTTCAATTGCCACCCCAAATGCTAAATGCACACTTGCGTATTGGCGTATCTTATCGCCCAACCAAGATGAATTGACCGCTGGTACCCTCTTTAATGCAACCGCAGTGGCCTTCATTATGAAATCATTGATCGTAAACTTGATGCCATCCGCTTCACAGCCGCGATTGATCTCTTCACGCATCTGTACCAAAGCTTCCACGTCCACCTCAACCTCTAAGTAAAAATGAGGTGCTTGAGCCTTAGCCTCTACTAAACGACGCGCTATCGTAGCACGCATGTTACTGACAGGCATATCCTTATCTTCGCCACTCATCAACGCTTGATTGATAATCGGTGCAGATGAGGCTGCTTCTACTTTAGCCACCTTACTACCCGCAGCTTCAACACCAGCAGGCTTCTTTTCCGCCACGACCAATACGTCTTTCTTAACGATGCGCCCATCGGGGCCTGACCCCTTCACGCCCTTTAATGAAATACCTTTTTCACGAGCAACCATTTTAGCTAAGGGTGAAGCCTTTACGCGCTCATCTTCTTCGTCTTCAAAAACTTCCTCGTCCTCTTCTTCTTCTTGAGTGACTTCAACCTTTGCTTCTTCTTTTTTAGGCTGCTCTGGCTCCGCTTGCTTTTGCTTAGGCGCTTCCGGTTCACTTCCTCCAGTAGCAGCTTCCGGCACTTCTTCGCCTTCTTGCCCTACGGCACAAATCGGTGCTCCAATAATAACAGATTCCCCTTCTTTCACATAATGCTTCAAAAGAACGCCATCTTCGAAGTTTTCCAGTTCCATGGTCGCCTTGTCTGTCTCGACTTCAGCAATCATATCTCCGGAAGAAACGGCGTCCCCTTCATTCTTCAACCACTTCACCAACGTACCGGTGGTCATGGTGTCACTCAACTTGGGCATGTCTATTACTACTGGCATAACAAATTTTTTAAATTTTAATACTTATTTAAGAAGAGCAAGAACCGTTTTAACAATCAGCTCCGGATACGGCAATTGAAGCTTCTCGAGCGCCATACTGTAGATCTGAGGCGCATCCACTGCGGAAATACGTTTAATAGGCGCATCAAGATAGTCAAATGCCTTCTCTTGTATGATATAAGAAACTTGGGCATCGACACCTCCAAAGGGCTTGTTTTCCTCAACCAATACCACGCGGTTCGTCTTCTTAACCGTGTTGATAATGGCTTCTTCGTCCAATGGCCGTATGCTTCTTAAATCAAGCACTTCGACATTTATATTGTGCTCTTTTTCTAAAATTTCTGCAGCTTTAAGGGAGGTAATAACAGCTCTGCCGTGCGCTATAATAGATAAATCACTGCCTTCGCGTTTAATATCCGCTTTACCAAAGGGAATGAGATATTCTTCTTCAGGCACTTCACATTTATCATTATAAAGGATCGTGTTTTCCATGAAACATACCGGGTCATTATCTCGTATAGCATTCTTTAAAAGACCTTTAGCATCGTACGCGTTTGCTGGGCAAACAACTTTCAGACCAGGAAACTGGGCATAAAAATTCTCTGGAGTATGAGAATGCGTTGCGCCTACATTCACGCCTCCATTAGCAGGCCCACGAAACACTATCGGTACATTGACCGTTCCGCCGGACATATAACGCATATTAGCCGCGTTATTCATAATCTGGTCACACGCCACAAAGGAGAAGCTCCATGTCATGAACTCTACTATCGGGCGCAAGCCCATCATAGCAGCCCCAACACCTAAACCGGCAAATCCACCTTCACTAATCGGGGTGTCGATAACCCGCTTCTCACCAAATTTCTCCAAAAGACCTTGGGTCACTTTATACGCGCCATGATACTGGGCAACTTCTTCACCCATGATAAAGACTTTTTCATCGCGAGCCATTTCTTCCGCAATCGCTTGATTGACAGCTTCTCTATAAGTAATTTCGGGCATGATAATTATAATTTAAATTCGAAAAAAAACACTAATGTGGGCTTAATTAAAATACATCCTACCTTGAGATGTTTTTTGGTCCGGATTATCTTCTTCCCAATAAACCGATGTCTGTATCGTTTCCTCAGGCGGAAATGGGCTCTCTTCCGCAAACTTTGCAGATGCTTCCGCTTCCTCTTTAGCTGCCGTGTCTATCGCCTGTTTCTTCTCTTCGTTAAGCACGCCTTCTTCAAACAATTTTTGCTCAAATAAGAGGATCGGGTCTCTTGTCTTTTTATACTCTTCTATCTCATCTTTGGAACGATAGGTCTTGTCTGGGTCAGACATAGAGTGGCCACGATAGCGATATGTCTTAATTTCCAAAACAGTTGGGCGAGATTCGTTATAGGCTCTTTGCAAAGCTTGCGTTGTCTTTGCGCGAACTTCATAGAGATCGTTTCCTTCCACAACATCCCAGGCAATATTAAACCCTTCAGCGCGTTTTGCTAAAGGGGCTCCGGCAGAGGATCTCTCTTGGCTCGTCCCCATGGAATAGCAATTATTTTCAATAATGTAAATAACCGGAATATTCCATAAAGAGACTAAATTGTAGGATTCATATAGTACGCCTTGGTTAACCGCACCGTCTCCCAAATAACACAAGCAGGCTGCTTTTTTCCCTTGGTACTTAAGCGCAAACGCAATACCCGCACCTAATGGTGTTTGGCCGCAGACAATGCCGTGGCCGCCCCAATAATTTTTAGAGGGGTCAAAAAAGTGCATAGAGCCGCCTTTGCCTTCGGAGCAGCCTGTATACTTGCCGTACATCTCGGCCATAAGCTCATTCATTCCCATACCAACTGCCATCGCGTGGGCGTGGTTACGATACGCGGTAATCACTTGGTCATCTGGCCCCAATACTGAAATAGTACCAACCGCAACAGATTCTTGCCCAATGTATGTATGGCAAAAACCTCCTATATTTCCTTGCTGGTAGGATCGCACCGCGCGCTCTTCAAACTTACGTATACGGACCATTTCTTGGTAAAGAAATATTTTTTCTTCCGCAGATAGTGCCTTGTTAACTTCCGCTTCTTGGGGAGAAATCTCAATGCTTTCGCTATTCACAATACAAATATTTAGGTTTAGTTACTGCTCTTCGCAATATATGGAAGAGGATCCGATTGTGCAAGATTCAGAAGGATTCTTCAACGATAATTTCCAATTTCTTTTTGGGATCACAATCCGCCTTCAACGCTACAAATCTTGTGTGATATTTGTCATACGAAGCCCATAGGCCTTGCCTGTCGGTCTCGGGTAGTTCTTCATCGGGCAAGTCATCTATCTCAGCTCGGCTAAAGAAATCAAAATGTCCTTCTTCCATCACTTCGGGGTGAAAATCGATTGTTTTTTTACACTCAAACAGGAACATGAGCCAATGCTTCTCTCCTTCGTAATTTTTTTCGGAAATCATCCCAAATAGATGTAAATCGTTTGTTCCAATGGTCATTCCTGCTTCTTCAAATACTTCACGAACGGCACAGTCATGGGGAGATTCGCCTTCATCAATTTCTACTTTCCCGCCAAGCGGTGTCCAGCAGTTAAAATTCGGTGCTCTGGTTCTTTTTAACATAAGGAAACGGTCTTGATCGTCTTTTATAAAGACGAGAACGCTTACTCCAAAGGGTTTTTGTGCGTGTCCACTCATAACTCGAATCATGAAACATGAGCTCTCATCAATAGGCAACTTTATTTCAGATTTTGGGCTTGTATATCCCTCATCTTGAGGCAAAAAAGATACATGCCCAGTCGACATTTGCGTACTATTGCCCTCTCTTTTTTTGTATTAGCAAACTTACTTCCTACGTTAAGCGCCCAGGAGGAAAAGCTCTCTCTTGAAATTGCGCCTTCGTCTTCGTTCAATTATACGGATGCGTTTATTCTGGGCTTGGTTGAGGGGGTTACCGAGTATCTGCCCGTCTCTTCCACAGGTCACTTGATCATCGCAAACCATTTCCTTCATCTGGATGCCGAAGTGCCGTTTATCGATCCTGAAACACAAACGTATGTGTTAAGAGATCCGGAAAATCCCGATTCCAAATACACGTTGAAGGAGGCCGCAGATGCCTACGCAATCGTAATCCAGGGGGGCGCTATTTTGGCCGTTTGTTTTCTCTATTGGAAAGAAATCCTTGGCATGGGTTTAGGCATACTTGGAATGAATCCTAGCGGAAGGAAACTCGCCATTAATCTAATCATCGCCTTTTTGCCGGCTGCCGTACTGGGGCCAATCCTCGATCCCTGGATTGAAAGCAAGCTTTTCCATCCGTGGGCCGTTATTGTGGCTTTAATCGCAGGCGCTTTTCTAATGCTGGGGGTAAATCGCTGGTATGTGCGTAAAAAACATCCCTACGAGGGGCATGCTGTCTCTTCTCCCCGAATGGAGGATCTTACGTGGAAGCAAAGTCTCTTCATAGGTTTTTTGCAATGCTTCGCCATGTGGCCGGGTACTAGCCGCTCAATGATGACAATTATTGGCGGGTTTGCCGTTGGGTTGAGTCCCAAGCGTGCCGCAGAATTCAGTTTTTTGTTGGGATTAATTACGCTCACAGCTGCATCGAGCTATAAGGCGCTATTTGAAGGCCCTATGATGCTAAAGGTTCTGGATGCGGGTCCACTGCTCTTTGGTTGTTTTATAGCCTTTGTATCCGCGGCTATCGCTATCAAATGGTTTATTCAGTACTTAAACAAGCATGGGCTAGGCTTGTTTGCTTGGTATCGCATCGCCTTGGCATGCGTGGTTTTTGTTTTGGTGTACGTTTGATATCCTATTCCTCCCAAGCTTATAAAACTCATGGCCCATCGTTAATTGGCTTTCACTAACTGTGTTTGCGGGATGGAATTTTCAGAGTCGTAAAAGGTTTGAATTCGGCAAATCGCTCATCTAACAATCGTCAGCAATTGCCTCGTTGCAGTCGATCCACCAACCGCCGCTTACTTGATTCACGTTAGTATAGTGAACGAACGAGCACGAAATAGTAAAAAAATTCACTTTTTTTTCAAAATCATCCCAATTATCCCAACCATCCCAATTATCGACCAAAGAAACGCTTGACACTTCCGTATAATAGAGAGGAAGGACTTCTCTCAAAATGTTTTCAAAAAAATGTCTCGTTTTACATCGTCACTGAATTAACCCCTACAACAACCCAATACAATTATGAACTTCTCTATATCAACAAATACTGTCTTATCGGTCACCGCGTCAATGGCTCGACTATACATGATACGCCTTCACGTCTTTTCTCTTATTAGCGTTGCCTCTGGCAATATTTCCAACTTATCCTGATTTATCGATATAACCGTTAACCCCTTATAAAACTATGGCTGATCATTTCATTTTCTCTTCCGAATCCGTTGGCGAAGGCCACCCAGATAAAATCGCTGATTACATTTCTGATAGTATTCTAGATGCTTTTCTAGCAAAGGATCCCCATAGCCGGGTTGCGTGTGAGGCTATTGTTAAATATGACACCGTTTACCTTGTTGGCGAAATTTCGTCTAAGGCGCATATCAATTACCAACAGGTCGTGCGCCAAGCGGTGAGAGATATCGGTTACACCCACGAGGATGATGTTTTTAATGCGGATACTATAGAAATTCACAATAAGCTCACAGAGCAGTCTCCTGAAATCGCTCAAGGGGTCAATGCCGTTGGAGCTGATGGTAAAAAGACCGCAGAGCAGGGCGCGGGTGACCAAGGTATCATGTTTGGTTACGCGTGTGACGAAACAGAGGAGCTTATGCCTTCACCTATTGTTTATGCGCACAAACTTAATATTGAGCTCGCTCGACTGAGAAAGGATCACACGGTTCCTTGGCTACGCCCGGATAGCAAAACTCAGGTCGCCATTGAATACGTCAACGGTAAGCCCAAGCGTATCGTTAATGTTGTTATTTCTACCCAACATGAAGCTTACATTAAACACAAGGAGATAGAGCACTTTCTCATAAGTGAGGTCATCCCTAATGTTCTTCCCAAGGAGTTATTAACGAAGGATACTGAATATTTTATCAACCCTACCGGCAGTTTCGTTAAGGGGGGCCCGGAAACAGATGCCGGGCTCACGGGTCGTAAAATCATTGCAGACACCTATGGCGGGTGGGCTCGGCATGGGGGTGGCGCGTTTTCTGGCAAAGATCCTTCGAAGGTAGATCGTTCTGCTGCCTATATGTGCCGCTGGGTCGCAAAAAATATCGTTGCGGCAGGTATCGCCTCCCAAATAGAGCTCCAGGTAGCTTATGCTATTGGTCACCCAAATCCTACCAGTATTCACGTATCTACTTTTGGGAGCAGCCCTTACCGTGATGAGGATATTCATGATGCTATCAAAAAGGTCTTCAGTTTTAAACCTGCCGATATTATCAAGCAGCTCGACCTACTGCGCCCTATTTACAGGAGAACCACGCACTATGGGCACTTCACGAAACCGGATCTCCCTTGGGAGCAAACGGATAAAGTCGAAGCGCTCAACAAAGCGATGAGTGCTTATAAACCCCGAATCTTTGCTGTATGACAACGCTGCTCAAAAAAAATACCCCACCCTATCAAGTAGCCGATATTAATCTTGCCGACTGGGGCAACAAGGAAATCGGGATGGCCGAAAGGGAAATGCCTGGTCTCCTTGCTTTACAGAAAAAATATGGAAAGGAAAAACCGCTCAAAGGTGTTAGAATCATGGGCTCCCTCCATATGACAATCCAGACTGCTGTTTTGATAAAGACGCTTGAAGCGCTTGGCGCTGACATTCGTTGGGCAAGTTGTAACATATTCTCCACCCAAGATCATGCCGCAGCTGCCATGGCAAAGGCAGGCTATGCCATTTTTGCCTGGAAGGGGGAAAGTATCAAGGAATATTGGCAATGTACCTTTAATGCGCTCAATTGGCCCAATAAACAGGGGCCAAACCTGATCGTTGATGATGGTGGCGATGCTACGTTGATGGTCCATAAGGGCTATGAATTGGAGGCTGGAGATAATTGGGTCAATACCCCTTCCGAATCAGAGGACGAAGTGGTATTAAAACAACTCCTGAAAGACATTCATGCTGATAACCCCAATTACTGGCATAATGTGGTAAATGACTTACATGGCGTATCTGAGGAAACGACAACGGGAGTTCATCGTTTATACAAATTGGCCAAGCAAAACCAATTGCTCTTCCCCTCCATTAACGTGAACGACTCTGTCACTAAATCTAAATTTGATAATATATATGGTTGCCGGGAGTCTCTACTAGATGGCATCAAGCGAGCCACAGATATCATGGTGGCTGGTAAAGTAGCCGTTGTTTGCGGCTATGGGGATGTGGGCAAGGGTTCCGCGCAGTCTCTGCGTTCCCTAAATGCAAGGGTTCTTGTTACGGAAATCGATCCTATTTGCGCCCTCCAAGCTCTTATGGCCGGCTTTGAAGTCGTAACATTAGAAGATGCCCTCAGCATAGCGGATATTATCGTCACCGCTACAGGGAACAAAGATGTCATTACACTCGAGCATATGCGCCACATGAAAGATCAGGCTATTATATGCAACATCGGCCACTTTGATGATGAAATCCAAATGAATGCGCTTGAAAACGCACCCGATGTTAAAAAGAACAACATCAAACCTCAAGTAGACCGCTATACCTTTAAGGATGGCCGCCAAATTTATGTCCTCGCCGAAGGGCGCTTGGTCAACCTGGGCTGCGCTACCGGGCACCCCTCATTCGTCATGTCCTGTTCTTTTAGCAATCAGGTACTTGCCCAAATGGATCTTTGGAAGAATAAAGGCAAGTACGAGAATAAAGTCTACATCCTCCCAAAGAAGCTAGACGAGGAAGTCGCCCGCATCCATGTAGAAAAGCTAGGCGCTAAACTAACTCGTCTGACCAAGTCACAAGCAGATTATCTGGAAATCCCAATCGAAGGGCCTTTTAAGCCTGAATATTACCGATATTAAAAAAATCTTTTCTCATTATTTTTTATTATCATGAGCTTCCGACTTTTCAGTAGATTTTCTATTTTTCAATTTAAATGAAAGGTTGCTGAAGATATTCTTTAAAGACGTGTTACTCTTTTTGCTCTCATTGCTTTTCTTATCACTCTCCTCTACCATACCTTCTTCGTTAATGACAATGATGTCCTCGTTTAAGAAAACATCATTATACGATGCTTCCTTGACAGATTTCGACCGCTTTTTCGGTACCTCTATTTTTTCACTCTTTTCAGTAATATTCAGAAAATCCCCCGAGAAAGATTTGCGCTTTATCTCATATTTTGATTTCAGCTGTTCCAATAGCTGGCCATAAAGTTTAACAAAGTCGATGCCCGAATCCGTTCTGCCTTTACGCTCAATGCTCGTGGGCTCTACAAATTTACTCTCTTCTCCCTTCTCTCCCTTCACCAGCTTTACAATTTTATCGATATCTTCCTTCGTGGCATATTTGATAAAAATCTCAAACCCTTCCTTATCCGAAACAATGTTCTTAATTAATTTTCGTTCAGCGAAATACAAGCATAACTCCAAATGGTGTTTCTCCATGTAAAGTTTTTCCTTCTTCTCATTTCCAGAAGGAATCATATAAAAAAAGAAATCCTTTATCGTTACAGCCAAGGATTTTTCATTATTAAGAGGCAAGCCCCCCAAGCGCATAATCCCCACAAGTATTTCCAGATCCTTAGCCGAAGCAGATTCAAGAAATTTCTTATAATGATTTTCCCATCTGGAGAGTTCACTCCCATTTCCTCGGATAAATAAGTTCTCAAGATTTTTACAAATTAAATCTTTTAAGAAAAAATCCTTATCGATAACCACTTTCTCTTTCTCTTGTAGCAAATCTTTCAATTCTTCTTCAGAAAGATTATCGAAACAACCTTTAGTATGCTTTTCAAACGCTTCAATGATGCTCTTTTCAAAACCCATGAGTTTCGAAAATTTGCTTTCAGCAAAATCAGTCATATTGTCCAGAAAATGCGTAAAAAATAAATTTTTCAGGTCGGAATCGGTAAATTTGATTAACTCGGCACCATATTTCTCTTTCAACTTTTTATTTAAATCATCTGCTTTCAGCGAAATAGTGATTGTTTGATTTTTATTTATTTCGATATCTTTTGGGAGTCCAAGATAACGAATATAAGGCATTTTCTCCTTTTCATTTCCCTTCGTGAGCGTCTTTTTAAGGATGTTATCTCTAGGCGAATCGACTTCTATAATTTTAATTTCTTTCGTCTTCTTATCTAAAACATCAGGGGTAATAATGAGCATACATTGATTGTCCGCCACTGTGAGCTCTATACTCTTGGGATTGAGCAAACATCCTTCATTGAGGATATCGGAAGCAATACATTTGTTAGATAGAATTTCTTTTTTCTCATTTTCTAATATGCGAAAGTGAATTTTTTTTGCCTCCTTGATCTCTCGTGGGCTTGTCAGCTCCTTTAGCCGAGGGCTTACAAGCATCCCTTCCTCAAGTTTTTCAAATGTCTCTTTTTTTTCTTCTTTTTTCTCCAATTCTAAACTGAAATTGAGAAGGTCGTTCTTCGGGGGGGTATTGCGTTTTTGCTGAATCGGGGTGTTGCTCATAGACTGTAGAATTAGTCTCGCCAAGCATAAAAGTCAATGCAATACAGATAGAACCAACTAGCATTAACACCTAAGTTAACTAAATAAAAATTAATAACAATCTATACCAATTATTACTTAAACGTCTTACTGAGATAAGCCATTTGCTGGTTTACCTTTTGCTGAGCAGCCTCCATGGCAATAAACCCGGCTGTAAGCTGCTCTTCACGACTTTTTAAATAAATATCAAAGTCCGTTATTTTCTTTGTAATACTTGTGATTTGATTGTTGAGAGAAGTTTTCTGGGTCTCAAAAATACCCTTTACAGCGATATCATCGGGATCGCCCGCGAAGCTGTCTATAAACTTATTCAGAACTAAAGAACGCCCGCCCGTAGGAGTGTCACCGCTCAGTGTGCCAGTTGCATCCGTAAATAGTTTGGAGACTTCATCTGAATTTTTATTTAATGCGTTTGTGAGGACAGTTTCGTCTGCGACCTTTAGCTTGTACGAATCTGTTTCAAAATCGATTCCGATATCCGCTATTCGTTTAATACTGCCCGTTAAAGCGGTAACCTCCCCAAACACAAGCTTGCGCAAGCCGGATCGTAAAGCAGTCACTTCACTATTATTTGATAATATGGAAGTCGTTACTTTTGTTTTACCAGAGCTATTACTCGTCGTAATTTTGGTTTTATCATCAATGTATGTCTGAACCTCATTGAATTTTGTAATAAAGTCATCAATTTTTTTACGAGTATCCGTAGAGTCTTGCTCAACGGTAAGGGTATCTGTCCCTACTTTTAGCGCCGTCACTGAAAGGCCTTTTATTCCGTGGCTATCTTCTGTTAGTACATTGCTTGTGCTTGTCAACGTACCACCGCTATTAACGGTGTACTCGGCGTTTGTACCGATATTGAGCGTTGAGGTTGAATTCAGCCCCATGGATTCCAATAAATTACCACTCACATCCTCCACACTGACATCGTAGCTTCCGGTAGACTTGTTCGTAAGTTTAAACTGGTCGTTCACGGCATCGTAGGTAATCGAGACTCCGGCTCCAGAAGCATTAATCTGGGTCATAATACTGCTCAGGCTGTCATTCGCAGTATCATAGGTAAACGAAATGCCGTTAATCTTCATACTGCCTGAAGTCACAGATGTCGTAAGATTCGAATTCGCAATAGAATTCGTTAGTTTCACAACACCCAGTTTAGCATTACTTGAAACGGTCCCCGTACCATTGCCAAAGAGCTTAGTCGATGTCAGGAAATTACTGGTATCGGCAGGTGTGCCTAATAGAATCTCGGAGCCACTGGACAATTCTATTTTATCCGTAGTGGCGTTATATGAAGCTGTCACTGATCCACTCGTTGCCGTAGAAATTGCGTCAAACACGCTTTGCAAGGAATCGGTAGTAGCGACTGTTATCTGCTTACCATTTACAGAAAAAGTGCCCGCTGTGATATCTGTTGCAATTTTCATGGAGGATAGCGTTAATCCACTCACATCGGATGTTCCGTTAATCTGTGCTCCCACATCGCCAGCCCCGGATCGAGTAGATTGAGTCGCTAATTGAGTAACGTTAAGGGAGTACGTGCCCGTGAGCGTTTGAGATGCTGCTGTTGCCGACCCCAGAACAGGAGCTGTAGTCGTTGCAATCGTTGCCTTTCTTCCCAAGAACGCATCCGCGCTATTGAGTGCATCCACAGAAGTACGCAAACTCTCCAATTTTGTCTTGAGCGCGCTGAGCGTATCTACTTTATTCTGTAAACCACTTTTTTCCGTTGATAAATTCGTTTTCTGAATTCCCTCAATAGAAACCATTTGCTGGACAAAGCTCTTCCAGTCAAACCCAGACACTAATCCTGATAAACCTAAATCCATCGCCATAAATCATTATCCTCAACACGTTACGTATTTCCTAGTAAAGTCGGTTATTTGCTATCCATCTTAAGTAAAGCCAACGGCGCAAGACGCAGTTCGACACCTCAAATAGAGCATAAAACATGCCAACAAACCTCAATAAGCCCCCCTACACCAAATAGGTTTCTATGCGATCACGCATAAAATTAGCCCCTTCAGCAATCGCCCAAAAGTATTCCTTGTTCTTTTGAATTCGACTCCAATGCTCTGCGGGAGAATTGATTTTCTGGCAAGCCTCTAGATAGCGATAAAGCTCAAATTTAGTTTTACCATCCAAAAGCACCTCCGTATCCTGAGGATAGCGATCCAGCAAGTTATTCAATTTACGGGAAAAATCATCACATTTCAGCAATTTCGGATTATCCTTGTAACTCATATTTTCAAACTTGGCCGGCAAAAGGCTCGAGTAAACCGCTCCATCCCAAGCAATTTCGAGAACAGATTGTACGAAACACCGAAAAGCATCTACTGCCTCCTCATAAGAAGTATTCATTTTAGGCCGGTTATCGAAAATCGCTTGCAAACGATTTGAAACGTTCGCCGTGGAGCCTTGACCTAGCCACGCTAAGGCCTCCTGGTACGTTTTATAAGGGGCACCCTGAATTTTAACACCCGTTCTAGCTGTGTTTATAAACTCCAAATTCTGGTAATCCGGCGCGTGGATGAGCTGCTCGAACGTCTTTAAGTAAACGTACAATTTTTCCTCCACAGGTACTTGTGTAAACGTGTTACCAGGCAACATTCTACACTTATCGAGATGAACCCTTAGCCTACCCTCATCCGCGTAAAAAGAATCGGCCGTGTGGGATTGCCCTGTCGAAGTAACCGCCATGTCCTGCCCCACGAGGCAAATTTTATTCGTGCCCCATACGCGCGCAAAGTCGGGCACACAAGCTGAAATTGTCCCTTGCTCAATAATGGAGCTTCCCTCCGGAAGCCCTACACGCTTACGCAGCAACCTGATAAGCGAATTCGCGCCGGCCCACGTGAAATTTCTGCCTGCAAATAGTTTCACCACACCCGAGTGCACAAAGGTTGAAGAAACCAGGTAAACACCCTCAGTAGGGCAACCCATATATCCTTTATAAGTATCCTCTCTGGGATCTGCGGCAATTGTGATGTGAGGCAGTATGCCGGAATTTGCCAGTTTACGATACGCGGAGTTGACACAGACAAGTAATGCTTTTTCCTTCGCCGCTTTAAGAAAATCAATGGACTCATCTAACGAAGGTCCGGCTGCGATCAAAATAAGCGGTAAACCCTTAAACATGCCCTCCATGAGCTTGATATCCGGTGCATCAATCGTATAGGGCAAGTTCTCCAACGTGCGTTCTTGCCACACAGAGGAATCAGCAATGTTGGTTTTGTGAAGCTTTTGGGCAAAGTCTACAAATCGGGCAAAGGCTGTCAGGCATTCATCGTAGTAGGGTGCTTCGAACGTATAGATAGGCGAGAAAAGAACAGGAGCTGCATCCCTTAGCAACGCTAAATGAAGTTCACCTAAAGGTTCAAAAAGCTCATCGTCCGGCTCACCGGCACCCAGCATGACCCTCGGATCACTCAGGAGACGAGAACAGTCTACTTTAGAAAATACCGCTTTAAGCCAACCCGGATATTTTTCACATACGAAAAAATAAATATTATCCTCCGGAACCCTATTTAACAAGAGCTGAAGATGCTTTCCCAAGCCAAAACCGCAAATCGCATAAAGGCCATTCTCCTTACATTCAACGGCCTCTGCCCAGCGTTGAGCCAACTGGGTTTGATCCAGATTACCAAAAGGCATAACTTCATGTTTGCCAGCCAGCGCTACCATTTGAGCCTCGACTCCCGAGCCCTTTATTTTATAAGGAATACCCGTTTCGCTAGCGCATTCGATACGCTTTAACAGCTTTGGAAATCGTTTTTTTAAAATTGAATAATTCTGGGGCAGAATAGGCATATTGGGCGATTAATTGAGGGAATTTGCCTGTTTTTCAAAATAAGGTAACACGTCTTCACGAAGCCACTTCTGGCACTTTTGCATCATAGGAACCACCTCACAAGCCAAAATATCAGAAACTTTAGCAACATCTGCTTTTTCGATCGCCTCCGGCAACGATGCCAAATAGCGCTCGTACTCGGTCACTAAGATCTCGAGAGACTTTGCCCAAGGAGCCGTTTTATTTTGTTCCACAAAGGACTTCAACTCATCGATAACATCAACAAACAGGGTAAATCGTTGAATACATTGATTTAATTCGGAAATAGCTTCTCGCCACGGGCTTACCAGTACCCTCTTGCTAAATTCAGTCAAGGTGTCTGCCAATTCCTCTATGTAAACGATGCGCCCCTTCACCAATCGCTTGTAGAATTCTTGCTGTGGAGCGGAAACCGCTTTAATGACAACATATTGCTTGGGAGCAGAGTCGAAATAAGCATTCAGTAAATCGACATCGTCAACATAGAATTCGGCCACATACCTACCCGATTGAGCCAAGTGCTGGGTGAGTACAGCGAGGAGAGTTGCCAAGTCCTTCGGGGGTTCATCGGGGAAAGTGACGGGCTCGCCATCGAGGTAAATCTGTTTCATTATAAGGCATTTAAGAGCATAACGCGTGCCCAAGCAAGCACAAAGGCCATGCGCATAAGCAGGGCTTATCAGACTTTAGGAACGCTAATAACAAAAACGTTACAAAAATTATGATTTTCAAAGAGTCGAGAATAGATACGCTATTTTAATCGCCCTATTAAGTGCGAGCGTTCAACAACGTTATTCGCTAACATGCCAAATAAAAACTTCCTTATCCCCGTCATTGTCGGTCTAGTACTCTGGTTTAGCCCAGTACCTGAATCGCTTAACAGCCAGTCATGGCATTTATTTGCAATTTTCATATTTACCATATTGGGAATCATCATGAAGCCGCTTCCCATGGGAGCTATAGCCATGATATCGATTGGATTAACGACATTCACGGGCACACTGACCCTCCCTCAAGCGCTAAAGGGCTTTAGTAATGGCGCCATATGGCTTGTATTGATTGCGTTTTTTATCGCGCGTGGGTTTATTAAAACTCATTTGGGGACGCGGATTGCGTATTACTTTGTTTATTTATTCGGAAAAAAGACACTAGGCTTAGCCTACAGTATGGTTTTAAGCGAACTCATCCTGGCACCAGCTGTTCCCAGCTTCACCGCAAGAACGGGGGGCATTATATACCCTATCGTAAATGCCCTAGCACAAGCCTTTAACAGTAAGCCAAACGACCCTACTTCAAAAAACCTGGGAGCTTACTTAATTCAAGCGTGCTTTCAGAGTTCGGTGATTTTAGGCGCTATGTTCGTGACAGCGATGGCAGGAAATCCCCTCGTAGTAGCACTTGCAGCAGATGCAGGCGTCGAAATTACCTGGGGAAAATGGGCGTTAGCCGCGATAGTGCCCGGAATGATCAGTTTATTAATCATTCCCTTAATCATTTACAAAATCGCACCACCAAGGATTAAGGAAACCCCCGATGCTAAAAATTTAGCCAAAAACAAGTTAAAGGAACTCGGGCGAGTCAAGACCAGCGAGATCATCATGTTAGGCGTATTTATCATGTTGCTCGTCTTATGGATTTTCGGGGAAGGATTTGGCATAAATAGTGTTACCACAGCCTTTCTGGGATTATCTATCCTATTAATATGCAATGTGTTAACGTGGGAAGAAATTTTAGAAGAAAAAGGCGCGTGGAACACCTTTATATGGTTCTCCACACTGGTAACCCTTGGCTACGCACTCAATGAGCACGGCTTAATCACTTATTTCAGCGGACAAATGTCCTACGTAGTAGAAGGCATGCACTGGTCCCTTGGGCTCTCAATAATATGCCTGGTGTATTTCTACACTCATTACTTCTTCGCAAGCAATACTGCGCATATCGGGGCAATGTATGGTGTCCTTTTAGCCGTTGCTATAGGACTTGGCGCGCCCGCGATGCTCTCCGCGCTCATATTGGCCTTCATTAGTAATCTTTTCGGCGGCTTGACTCACTACGGAAACGGCCCTGCCCCCATATTGTATGGAGCAGGCTATGTTAAACTAAAAGACTGGTGGATAACGGGTTTAATTGTAAGCTTTGCCAACATACTGGTCTGGGGTGGTATTGGTGCCGCCTGGTGGAAATTCTTGGGGTATTGGTGAGTTTAGTTGTACCCAAAGCAAAAATAACGATTAATCCGTTCATCGTTTGATGAGGCATGCGTGTTTATATATTTCGCTTGCCAAGGGGGAAAGATTGACTTTAAACTTTGACTTCCCCTGAAACCTTTTCCCCATTTGGCATGTACGAGAAGTATTTGAAGTCAATCGCCCACAAGTCGGAACAGATGACGCAATTAACACGTGACTGGTGTTTAATTAATTCTGGATCGTATAATACAAACGGCCTAACTGACATGATTGGCGCATTGAAACGGGAATTTATCAATTTACCCGGCGCAATGGAAACCGTAGCCCTTTCGCAGGCGAGAGACCCATTTATGGATCGATCCGGGAAGCGCAAAACATTCCCCTTAGGGAAAGCATTGCAAGTAACCTGCCGCCCTGAGGCTCCCATACAGATCCTATTTAACGGACATATGGACACCGTTTACGGAGAAAAGCACCCCTTTCAGACCTGCACCCTTATCGATAAAAATAAGCTGCAGGGACCTGGAACCGCAGACATGAAAGGAGGCCTTGTTGTCATGCTTAAGGCGTTAGAGACCTTTGAGCTTTGCCCCTGGAAAAATGAAATTGGGTGGGAAGTCTTTATTGGCCCCGATGAAGAGATCGGATCACCAGGCTCCGCGCCTATATTGTTACAAAAAGCAAGTTCGGGGAAATTTAATTTTGGATTAGTATACGAACCAACTTTCCCCGATGGTAAGCTGGTGCGTAACCGCAAAGGCAGCTTTAATTTTTCTATATTAGTGGAAGGACGAGAAGCGCATGTGGGGCGATACTTTAAACAAGGGAAACACGCGATTGCCGCTTTATGTCAATTTGTAACAAAAGTGCACGCACTTAACGACACCTTTCCAGATGCTATTTTCAACGTGGGTTACATAGAAGGCGGCGGAGCAGTCAATGTGGTGCCCGATAGAGCGTTGGCTCACTTAAACGTACGCGTAGCACATGCCGAAGACGTAAAAGCCATTGAGAAAACGATCGAAAATTTAGTCGAAGAAACGAATCAACAAGAAGGCATACTCTTGACCTGCGAAGGGCAATTACTAAAGACCCCCAAAGAAGTTGATACGAAGACGGAGCATTTATTTAATGCAATCGCAGGCTGTGGAAAAGAGCTGGGGATGAAACTCGATTGGCAGGACACCGGTGGAGGCTCTGACGGCAATAATTTATGGGCCGGCGGGCTACCCAATATTGATACAATGGGTGTACAGGGCGGAGATATTCATAGCAACAAAGAATACCTGCTTGTCGACAGCCTCGTACAGCGCACCCAATTAACAACCCTTTTATTAATGAAACTTGCTTCCAAAGAACTCAAACTAGAAGACCTGTTATGTCAACAACCTGCGAAATGAAACCCCTGATCTCTGAAGAATTCAAACAAGACCCAGCCGTTACCGAGGCAAAAGAAACCCTACTTGCCCTTCTCGCAAAACATCAACAAAAGATTAACGCCGTGCGCCCGGCGGATCCTGACCGCAAGCAAAGTTACGAGAAAACATTGGATGCTTTTAGTGAAGCCCGAGGTGGGAAACTATATTACCCTTACCTAGGATCCGGTATGGGCAACGGGCCATTCGTGGAGCTGATGGACGGAAGCGTAAAATATGACTTCATTAACGGTATCGGCGTGCATCATTTTGGCCACTCTAACCCAAAGATCATAGAAGCCTGTTTGGATGCAGCTCTTGAGGACACGGTCATGCAAGGCAACCTTCAGCAAAATGAACTGGCATTTACGTTTTCAAAAAAATTGCTCGATTTAGCAAATAAGAATAATGCCGGAATCGATCACTGCTTTTTGTCCTCTACTGGGGTGATGGCCATTGAAAATGCGTTAAAAATTGCTTTTCAAAAAAACGCTCCCGCAAGCCGAGTACTCTCATTTGAACGATGCTTTAGTGGAAGAACATTAGCGTTATCCCAAATAACAGACAAAGCCGCCTATAGACAAGGCCTTCCTCAAACGTTGAGTGTGGATTATTTGCCTTTCTATGATGAAAGTAGACCAGAAGAAAGCACAAAAGAAGCCGTCGCCGTTTTAAAGAAATATATACACCGCTACCCCAAGCAGCACGCGGCAATCGTCATGGAACTAATCCAAGGGGAAGGCGGTTTTTACCCGGGAAGCACGGCATTCCACAAAGCGTTGATGGAAGTGTGTCGAGAAAACGGAATCGCTGTGATCGCTGATGAGGTACAGACGTTCGCTCGTACTTATGAGCCCTTTGCCTTCCAATATTACCAGTTGGATAAACTGGTGGATATTGTGACGATTGGAAAGTCCAGCCAGATATGTGCGACTCTCTTTCGCAAAGAATACAAGCCGGGGCCAGGATTATTAAGCCAAACGTTCACCAGTAGCACAACGGCTATTGCCGCAGGAATCGTTATCATAGACGAGTTAGCCAAAAAAGAATATTGGGGCGAGAATGGTCGAATAGCCGGCCTGCACAATCATTTTGAAAAACATTTCGAAGCAATGCGCAAAGAAATGCCTGGTAAAATGAGCGGGCCTTATGGGTTCGGTGGTATGCTGGCATTTACACCATTAGACGGGAGTACAGAAAAAGTAACCGCGTTTGTAAAAAAACTGTTTGAAAATGGGATTATCTCCTTTTTGACAGGAGCAAGCCCCCAACGCGTTCGCTTTCTCTTTCCAATCGTCTCTCTTGAAACAAAGCATATTGATGATGCGATGGTTATTTTGCGCGATACCCTAAAGTCCTTTTAACAGGCTACTAACATGATAGAAGGTGCCCCGCCAGTTGTACTACACCCTGCTCGTGAAGAGGACAAAGAAAAGCTTTTTGAGCTCGTCCTGTCTATTCGCAGCGGCATACCAAGCCTACCGAAAGATCTAGAAGCACTCGGAAATCGAATCGAAAAGTCTCTTAAATCCTTCAACAGGGATGTCCATAAACCGGGCAAAGAGAATTACCTGTTTGTCCTAGAAAACGTAGAAACAGGTAAATTAGTAGGGTGCTCTGGCCTAAAAGCACTGATTAACGGGGAAGCCCCTTATTATTCTTACGAAATAAAACGGGAGAAAAACTCCCATGATCCTTTGGGGATTAATGTTGAAAACGATGCGTTGCACTTAACTACAATTGAAAATGTCACAGAACTTGTCAGCCTTTTTCTGAACAGGGATAACCGTTATGCCAACCATGGAAAACTGTTATCCTTTAGCCGCTTTCTTTTCATGAGCGCTTTTCAAGAGCGCTTTTGCAAGAAAGTTGCATCCGATCTGAGAGGCTACCTAGATAAAGAAGGCGCATCACCCTTTTGGGAATCCTACGGGAAGAAGTTAATATTGGAGCATATTGATATAAAAGACATTTTCGAAGGTCGCTATAACCAACATGTCATTCAAGACTTGATGCCAAAAAATCCTATTTATATATCGTTATTAACGGATGAAGCTCGAGCGTGTTTGGGGAAAACTCATACCAACACAGAACCCGCATTACATTTACTAAAAGAGCAAGGGTTCAGGAAAACTAATTTTATAAATGTATACGATGCCGGGCCTTTTGTGACATGCGAATTAAAAAACATCAAAACAGTGCAGCAGCATAAAGAAGGGATTGTGGGAAAAATAATTGACGCAGATGAGCGGCAAGAACCCTACATTATTTGCAATCGCAACTTGAATTTCAAATCCACTCTGGGATACTTGGAAGAGTATGCTGGTGCGGAAATTGGTTTGCCCAAAAACGTAGCCCTATTACTCAATGTAGCTGTGGGCGACCCCATTTCGTACGTTAATATCACCCCTCAAAATGAAAGCCATTAAAGAAATAAACGTGATGAAGTCTAATTGTATCAACAACCGCTGGGAAGAAGCAAGAGGTCCGGAATTTCAGTCCATTAACCCTGCTACAAAAGAAACGATATGGGCAGGAAATGAATCCACACCTGAAGAAGTAAACGAAGCAATCGCATCTGCTCGCTTTGCACTCAATAGCTGGGCAAAAACTACTGTTGCTGAACGCCAAAACCACTTGCAAGTATTCGCGCAAACACTACAGCATAAGAAACAAGAGCTCCTTGAACTGATCTCGCAAGAAGTGGGAAAACCCCGATGGGAAGCTCGACTCGAAGTGGAAGCGATGGTTGGTAAAATCGCGATTTCAATCGAAGCATATAACACCCGCTGCCGAGAATTTTTTGGAGGCAATGCGATTACACGCTTTCACCCGCACGGAGTTGTCGCTGTTTTTGGGCCCTATAATTTCCCGGGTCATTTACCCAACGGGCATATTGTACCAGCACTATTAGCCGGCAATACCGTGATATTCAAACCCAGCCCGCTGACTCCAGCTGTTTCACAAAAAATGGTTGAAATTTGGCTAGACGCGGGTCTTCCTCCCGGCGTGTTAAACTTAGTTCAAGGCGGTGCTGAAATAGGTAAATATCTTGCGCAACACACAGAAATAAACGGCGTATTCTTCACAGGCAGTGCTCAAACTGGTCTTGCGATACGAAAAATGCTGGTCTCCGAGCCTGGTAAAATATTAGCGCTAGAAATGGGAGGGAACAACCCCCTCATCGTCCACCAAATCGCGGATCACTTAGCGGCAGCGTGTTTAACCATCGAATCCGCATACATCACATCCGGCCAACGCTGCACCTGCGCGCGAAGACTCATTATCCCTAAAGGATCTGAAGGAGACTCATTTTTGGATATATTAATTGAGCATATTAATAAGATACGCATAGGAAATCCCACCCAAACCCCTGAACCCTTTATGGGTGCAGTTGTTTCTTCAGAAGTTGCGGAAAAATTGCTGGAAGAACAAGCTTTCCTGGCTAATCGCGGGGGAAATGTTATCTGCGAATTAAAACAATTAGAAGAAGGCACCGGCATTGTAAGCCCCGGCTTAATCGATGTTACCGGAATTGATCACAGGGAAGACAAAGAAATTTTCGGCCCACTCTTGCAAGTTATTCGCGTAAATGATTTCTCGGAAGCAATCGAAGAAGCCAACAAAACCCGTTACGGACTATCCGCTGGCCTGTTATCCGAAAACGAGGTTAACTATAAACGTTTTTACCGTGAAGTAAAAGCGGGGATCATTAACTGGAATAGCAGCATCACCGGCGCTAGCAGCAGTGCGCCTTTTGGCGGAATCGGACTCAGCGGAAATCACCGCCCCAGCGCCTTTTTAGCAGCAGATTATTGCGCGTATCCAATCGCTTCAATTGAAAAAGATGCCCTCATGATGCCCTCCAACATACTTCCCGGATTGAGTTTTTAAGATGCAGATTGAGGAAGTCAATTTCGATGGCCTGGTAGGACAGACACATAATTATGCCGGTTTATCTGAAGACAATGTAGCCTCTTCAAGCAACAAGAACCTAAAGGCGAGACCTAAAGAAGCCGCGCTACAAGGGCTCAAAAAAATGAAATTCTTGGCAGACTTAGGGCTCACTCAGGCTATCCTTCCACCACAAGAAAGACCGAATATCCCATTTTTAAAACAGTTTGGATTTACCGGGAAGGACTCGGATATTTTAGAAAAAGCGAGAAAGCAAGCGCCGGAATTGTTTTACGCCAGTTGTTCCGCCTCCTGCATGTGGACAGCGAATGCTGCTACCGTTACTCCAGCTATTGATGCAAATGACGGCAAAACACACATTACCCCCGCGAACTTGCTTAGCAAAATTCATAGAACGATTGAAGGCAAAGCCACGGAAAAGATATTAAGCGCAATATTTTGCAATGAAACGCTCTTTACCGTACACGCACCTATCCCTCTCAGCTTTCATTTAGGGGATGAAGGGGCTGCGAATCACACTCGGCTTTGCCCAAAGCACTCTCAAGAAGGGCTGCACTTTCTTGTGTATGGCCGAGATCAATCCTGGGCAAACAACCGAAAACATTTCCCCAGGCAAACATTATTAGCATCTGAAGCGATTATACGCAGGCATACTGTAAATAATTATATTTACGCGCAGCAAAACCCAGAAGCGATTGACAAAGGGATCTTCCACAACGATGTAATCGCTACCGGCAATGAAGATTTGTATTTACTCCATGAATACGCTTATATAAATACGGAATCTGTCATCAGAGAACTTCAAGATAAGTATTCAGTTTTACATGACAAACCGTTGACCTGTATTATCGTAAAAGACAAATTCATCAGCGTTGAAGATGCCGTTAAAAGCTATCTATTTAATAGCCAAATCGTAACCCTACCCGATAACAACATGGCATTGATTGCGCCGGAAGAGTGCCATACTCAAGGCAACATTAAACAGTTTATCGAGGAGCTCATAAAATCCAAAGAAAACCGAATCCAATCCGTACATTATTTAGATTTAAAACAAAGCATGAGGAACGGTGGCGGGCCCGCATGCTTGAGATTAAGGATTCCCTTAACCGATAAAGAAATAAGTGCCCTCCCCCAAGGTATTTTTATCAACAATACGAGCTACGACAAATTTGCCACGTGGGTAAACAAGCATTACCGAGACGAACTCAGCAGTAACGACTTAAGCGATCCCCTTCTTATTCAAGAAAACCGAACCGCTCTGGATGAGTTAACTGGGATCATGGGACTGGGATCCATCTATGAGTTCCAGCAAGAATAGGAAAATCCAATTAGGCCTACTACGCAGAAATACCCGCGATCACATAACCGTCTACAAAACAAAATCGGCCCTGAAAAGAATCACCGGAAGCAAAACCCTCCGCGATATTCTTTAACAAAGTAATTTGCCAAGTATTATCGGCGCAGTTTAGTTCGACACGAGCGTCCTTAAACCCGACCCATTCCTTAGTGATAATATGTTGGCATTTATAAAACGCCTCCTTTGCACTAAAAATGAGCGTTGCCAGATTAAGATCCTGATTGTTGGCGTTAAGAAATTCAATTTCCTCTGGGACACAAACATTACGCCATAATTTTGGTTTGAGGCGATCTGCGATCTCAACATCAATCCCCAGAGAACGTATTAGCCCCGTTTTGGCAACGACAGCCATCACATAATCTCCCCCATGGGAAATACTACCACATAGACCGGCCGGCCAGACAGGTGAACGGTCTTCTGCCACCAGGACAGCCGCCTCAGGATGCCCCAGCTTGCGGATCGCTTTGCGAGCGCACACTCTACCGGTACTAAAAGCCATACGGCGCCTAGGGGATGCCCTAGATATAAAGGCAGCTTCCTCAGGGAAAATTTCACCCTGATTATCATTAAGAGGCTCAACAGCGACCATGACAGGCACATCTCCCCATAGTGAAGTGACGAGTTGTTCTATTTCCGCGGTGTTTATTTGTTGATCCATATAATTAAGCTTTCTTATAATAGCTAAAGCAGTTCAACAAGACGATAAAAAAGCCTTTGCAGTTGAAGTTGTTACAAGAGTATAGTATATTATGCTTGATATAAAGTTATTTCATAATGTGGGGCAATATAGATAGATCCGGCCAGAATGCACCCAGACCGACCGATCGGAGTACTGGGCCTTCACCCTCGCAACCTGTCTCGACATCTTCGTTCCGGTCCATTTCGGCTCCAACCTCATTAGTAGATGCGGCCAAGCAATATATCACCGTCCCTAAGGCACCGAGCGGCGTAAGTGTAAAAAAAAGGAGTGCTACCAGTTCAAAAAAGAGCAGCGGGTCTAAAGGAAAAAGTTCCACTGGTGACGCAGGAGGTAAGGACGAGGACGAAAAAGATGTAAAAACAAAGAAGAAATCCGCCAGGCAGCGCGTGCAACGTATTCGTCGCATACGCGACATGGACAACCTGCGCAAGCACCGTGGATTTGAAGCCTATTTAAAACGACTAGGTACCTTTAAAAACGTACAATCCTACATTGACGCGGCACAACGCTATTATGGCGATGTCACATTGGCATACGCGGGCATGGAATCGGCCCGAAAAAACCTTCGTAAACAAAAGAAATACGAGGAATTGGCAGACGGCCTAGATGAAGCAGCGGAGACATTATACACCGAAGAAGGCCCAGAGATACGAGCCGGCTTTAATATTGATGCTCCGATAGAAGACGTTAATCTTTTTCGTACCCACGCGCTTGGCTATAATACAGCCAGTCAAACCTTTAAGTCTATCATGGAGCAGGAGGGCAAAGAGAATTTCAAACGAGCCCTAGATTCTCTCATCAGCTCCATCGGGCAAGATAAACACGCAAAAGACCCTGCGATTGACCCCAACCATCTATTAGATGTCATGAACGGCATTTACTTAGTACAAGCCTGTGGAACAGTTGAAAAAAACTGTGACACGCTCCTCACCAGCATGAAAAACCTCTACCACGTTGAGCCCGAAATTGATTCTGTTGGCATGACAGGTGAGATGCTTGAGATAGTCGAGTCCAGCTGGATCAATCCGGAAGAATTTGAGAAGATTACGGACGAAGTGCATCTACCGGATAAATCTGCTCGTGCCGATTTCTCCCAACGCCTCATGAACTCCTTTTTGGGTATACCCGAAAAAGTACTCACAAAAGATATACGTGATAAACTCTCCGAAGCTTTAAAGGATTGGGTGGATGACGTTATTTTAGAAGAAGAAGCAGAGCTCGATAAAAAAGAACGAGAAGAACGACTCAAGAAAAAAGACATTTTTGACTTTGACCTAGACGAGGAGGAAGATGAAAAATGATAGACGATGTCATCCAGAAATACAGCAAATCCCTCGGACTCCCCCCTCCCAATTGGGAAAAAGAGGGTATCATTCACTTACAATCCACAGAACTAGGCGACCTCTATTTAGAGAGAATTCCCTCACCGCCCGAGGATGTCCTGCTGGTTTACTTAACACGTGAAATTGCGAATGCAGATTTAGACACCTATTTCCAAATCTTAGAATTCTGCCATTACACCCTCCCCTTTCCCGTAAACGCAGGCCTTTATGGCGATAATAAATTCGTTTTCAGCATAAAACTGGAAGGCAAAACATTAAGCCAGAAACAACTGGAAACCGCAGTCAATTTACTCATTCGCCTACAAGAAGACCTACAACAAACCATAGAAACTTAAAAGCAATCCCATGGCAGAAGACATCAAACATTTCCCCTCCTTTAAACCCGGCCTAACCGGTATATCGCGCACCTCTGATGTTGCGTTTAAGATGCCTTCGTTGACTGCCTTTCGCCCAAGCGATTCAAAACCACAGGATCAATGGCCCAAGTTATGGAAAGTCGAAACCTTCCAATCCCTATTAATGGAATCATTGTCCCCCATTATTAGAGACCCCGACAACCTAAGGCCTCTCATTTACCAAAAGCGGTTAGCTGAAGCCAAAAAGCAATTCGAAGCACTGGCTAAAAAAAAGCAAAAGGACATGAAACGCTCAAAAGTCATTAGCACAGAGGACATCACCGATGAAGAACTCTTTCAGCAAGTAGCCGATGACCTTGAGGAATGCGAAGAAAACAACGACTTGTTAAAGATGTTACAGCAAGCCTTGCTTTTAGCATAATGGCATACTAACATTAAGGTTATCCGTAACTTATGGAAGAATTGCCCAAAGAAACATTGTTATTGTTAGCCTATTTGTACTTGCGGCATTCCAAGCACGAGAAAGCCATGCACTTGTTATTGGCCTTAAAAAGACTTTACCCGGAAGATGCCCATGTATCCAGATCGCTCAGCTATGCTTATTGGTCTGTAGGCAAATATGAACCCGCGCTCCTCCAAGCCGAAGCGAGTTTGGAGCCGAATATGCCATTTGAACATGAATTCGCATCCAAAACGTTGATCTTTAAATCCTTATGGGGAATGAAAAGAGAAGAAGAAGCTCGAAAGGTAATGTTGGAGCTAATTGAAAAGAAAAAGGCCCATAAAGCCCGTAAAATTGAAGCCGAGAAAAAAGAAGAAAAGTGAACACAGCAATTGCCAAAATACAGGATATTATATTAAAGAGCACGCGTTATACTGACGTGTTCTTGGCCCTTTTGATCGTAATGATCATTTCGTTGATGATCATACCGATTCATCCAGCCGTCATGGATGCCTTGTTGGCGCTCAATATGTCGATTGCGGCCACGTTGATCATGATCGCCTTGTATATTCCCGGGATATTATCGTTTTCCACTTTCCCCTCTGTCTTGCTCTTAACAACATTGTTTCGTTTAGCATTAAACATTTCGACAACTCGATTGATTCTCCTAGACGCTTATGCCGGTGAGATCATTAACACATTTGGTCACTTCGTTGTTGCGGGTAATATCATTGTAGGGGGCGTTATCTTCTTAATTATCTTGATCGTCCAATTTATCGTGATCACCAAGGGTTCCGAGCGTGTGGCCGAAGTGGCGGCTCGTTTTACATTAGATGCTATGCCGGGCAAGCAAATGAGTATCGATGCGGATATGCGAGCCGGTGTAATCGATGTCGATCAAGCAAGAGCCAGACGTTCCATATTAGAAAAGGAAAACCAGCTTTACGGTGCTATGGACGGTGCCATGAAGTTTGTTAAAGGAGATGCCATCGCAGGTCTTATTATCACTGCGATCAACATTGTTGCCGGTTTGAGTATCGGTATTTTGCAAAAAGGGATGACCATGGCGAAAGCTATACAGGTGTATTCTATCCTAACGATTGGTGACGGTTTGGTCTCCCAAATACCGGCATTGTTAATTTCAGTGACCGCGGGTATTATCGTAACGCGGGTAGCTTCGGATGATAAAAGCGCCTTGGGCGCAGACATCAGCAAGCAGCTCATGGGGCAACCCAAGGCATTGCTTGTGGGCGGGTGCTTGATTGCGGCACTCAGCTTAATTCCCGGATTCCCTAAACTTCAATTTTTGACCCTTTCAGCGATTGCTATTGGCCTTTCCCTTGCACTAGGCGTTTGGAAAAAGAAAAAAATAGCAAAAAGCAAGTCTGTCCTAGGCTCCTTACAAGCGGATACCGGGGGTGTCGCCACCGCTGAGGAGGGGGAAGAAGGAGCACCTGCATCAGGAGCAAAAGAAGAATTTTCGCTTACTATCCCGCTCATGTTAGATGTCGCCAATTCCGTCCAAGATGTCATAGATGCGGAATCCTTGAACCGCCAATTAATACAAATACGGAAAGCGCTTTACCAAGACCTTGGGGTACCGTTTCCTGGAATACACCTGCGGTTTAATGAGAATTTGATTGATGGCGCTTATAATGTACTTTTACAAGAAGTGCCCATATCCGAAGGTTATTTAAAGAAAGGCTATGTGATTGCTCGTGAAGACCCCGTCAATCTGGATATTCTAAAGATTCCGTATGAGCAAGGCATACCCTTTTTACCCAGCATTGCCCCGATCTGGGTATCTGAAAAACAGGTTAAAAACCTGGAAAAAGCAGATATTGCTTACATGGACGCACCGCAGATTTTATCCTACCACATATCCTTTGTATTAAAGAAATATGCCGGAGATTTCTTAGGCATTCAGGAGGCCAAATATTTGATGGAGAAAATGGATGCCCAGTACTCAGAAATTGTGCGCGAGGTCCAACGTATCCTTCCCATACAAAAGATTGCAGAAGTCTTCCAGCGGCTCGTACAGGAAGATATTTCCATCCGGAATATGCGCTCTGTCACACAATCATTGATCGATTGGGGGCAAAAAGAAAAGGACCCCGTACTGTTAACCGAATATTCGCGATCCGGCTTAAAGCGTTATATCAGCTACAAATACAGCGGTGGTAAAAACATTTTAGCCGTATACTTATTAGATCCAAATGTTGAGGAAACGATTCGGAAGGCGGTACGACAGACCTCCGGCGGAAATTACCTGGCGTTAGATCCCAAAACCGCTAAGAAGGTTGTTAATGCCGTAAAGGAAGAAGTAGGCGATCTCTCCAAAATGACAGATAAACCCGTGTTGTTAACTTCTATGGACATCCGTCGTTATGTGCGCAAACTCGTTGAAGCAGATTTATACGAACTCCCTGTACTTTCCCACCAGGAGCTGACGGAAGAAATCACCGTCCAGCCGTTAGGAAAGATCAACATCGATTAAAATGCCCATCATATTTGATTTTTCTATAAAAAAGCCTATACTTAAGGTGTTATGACAGAAAAGACACCAGAAGACGAAATAGATGAAGTTTTAGCTGAAATAGATAAGATGATAAGTGACATTGATATCTCCCTAAAACAAGGTGAAAAGGGGAGAAATCAGACCTGTGCTTCACTTGGCATCACAGAGGAAGAGCTGGATCAATACCCCAAATTAAAAGATTGCTCTCGTGAGTTTCAAGATAAAGTTAAAAACGTTATCAATGAATCCGCCCATCACCTAACTAAGGGAGGCAAAATAGAGTCTCCATTTGAAGAAAACGCTAAACGGGCAAACATTGGCGTATCTAAACGTGGCGTAAAAATATAAGCAATTTTGCGCGTCATTATCGGCTAATATAGCATTCTTTAGCCTAAAAAAATGCTTGGCTCATTTGACAAATCGCTGAATGCGAGTACCTTTAGGGTGTAAAAGCCATCCAAACATATAGTAATTAATTTCAAAAACGAGGAAAGCGAATATGAACGAATCAAATAAACCAATATCATCTCCAAAAACGCCAGTTTCGCAAAAACCAAAAGGTGGCGTGGAGGATCTTAAAGCAAATTTAATAAAAATCTCTGATACCCTAAGCCAGATAACAGATAACAGAAAGCTTATCGTAAATGCCTTGAACGTCATTCATGATTCAGGTATTGATTTTTCAAAAGTTGATAAAAAGACCAAAGCACTCATTAAAGAACAAATGCTTCAAAGCGGGCACTTTAATGACAAAGAGCTCAAATTACTCAATCTCTTCATTGATACCGACCTAAAAGCACCTGCCGGACAGAAACTGGCAGCTGCGGCAAAGGACAATAAGCTTGAGAAGCTAGACCAAACAAGCAGCAGTGGCTCTAAAATCCCAGGGAGTATTATCTGGGCCGCAATTGCCACCTTACTGACATTGCATGAGCATAATGATAAAAAATTAGTGGACATTCAGAAACAACTGAAAGCACTGCAAGGCAATATTCATCTATACAATGAGCTTGCGCGCGTATTGAATGAAGCTCTAGCGATGAATGATGGAAAAGGTCCTCAAACGGATGCCGAGTGGAGAACCGTTAATGCAAAATTTGTCAAAAACGTACTACACGGACCAGGTGTTAGCAAAGAAGACAGAGTGGCATTTGCTATTTACGCTAGAAGCCAGGGTTTTAATACAAAGGATCCTAAACACACCGTACATGACAAGGATGCTGAATACCTTTGGAGCGCGGTAGGAAAAGCAGGTTTAACGGGAAGACTTAACGGCATGCAAAACCAGGCCAAAAAACTAAGTGACGAGGCAAGTGAAGTGAGCACAAGAGCTCAGGACGTTATCACCAAAAACAATGATATCATATCCATTGCTTCTGGATTATCCGGCGGAATGAAAGATCAATCTGGCCAATTCTGGAGTAGGATGTAGCTCTAAATGCTCTCAATTTAAAAATAATTCAAAACAAAAAATGCTCCCCAAAATCGGGAGCATTTTTTGTTTTTTTACGCAAAAGCGCTTGAATCAAACGACTATTTGAGCATTTATCCTGCCAATTTTGAGATTTTATTAAAAAAACTTTCAAAAAAAATGCCCCGGTCATTTGACAAAGCCCTAAATGCGAGTAAATTGTAGTTGTTAGTGAGAGATTAAAACACAAAACAATCAATTAAACTGCGAATCCCAAACAAAACTTTATTATGAAAAAAGCAACAAACGAAGAAATCCAAAAGGCAATAGAAGACTTCAACAAAATCGACCCTCAGGAGTTCTTGATGAATGCCGTGTTACATCAAGTTTCGTTAAAGGATCTTTGCAAATTAAGCGATGAGGAAACGGAAACGCTATATTCAAGCGCTTATACCCTTTACAACTATGGCAAGTACCAAGATGCCATCAATATCTTTACGCCGTTGACACACATGAACCTGAAGGAAACAAAATACTGGATGGGTCTCGGCGCATGTCACCAAATGCTAAAACAATATGATGATGCACTAAGAGCCTACGCTTTAGTCATTATGCTTGACGTAAATAATATTCAAGCTCCTTTCCACGTGGCCGAGTGCCATATCGCCAAAGGGGACATCGAGCAAGCAAAGGTTGCTTTAAGCTACATCGTTGACGAGCCATTAGAAAACCTTTCCGATCAAGACAAAGAGGTTGTTAAACGCGGAAAGTCGTTACTGGAAGTCATTAGCACAAAGGATAATAAATAAATTAATAACCATTTTAACAAATAAAATAATATGCCAATAAAACCAACAAAAACAGATTCCACGCAAAACATCCGAGCGACAAAGGGAGATGAGGCGCAAAAGGTAACTTCTCAAAAGAAGCAATCGGTTGGCCAAACAAATTCATTTTCAACAAAAAAAAAGATTGAGCAACCTGCCATAATAACGCAAAAACCGATACTTTCCGTTCCCACCCAGACCGTCAATTTCAACAAATTAGATGACGTAAAGGAAAAGATGGAAAGGCCTTTGGATAAGAAATATGTCGAATCCGTATTTCAGAATAGCGTGACAACTATGTATCCCGGTTTTCCTCAGGGTAAAGCCCTAGAGAAGAAGATAGAGGAACTAAGACCGCTTGCACGGGGTATCATGGAAGACGCTTTTTCGGAGAAAAATTTGGAAAGGCTTCCTCAAGAGATGAAAGCTCATGCAAAGGAAATACAATCTTTCTCCTCTCAGGCCTTTGGAAAATCCAGTGACATGGAAACGATCATGAGCATTATGATCCTGATATCCGAGCTACAAAGCGCACGTAGCAAAATGAACTTAACCGAAATGAAAAGTCTTTCCGACAAACAGCATGCCGTATTGAAGGAATCTCAAACAGCATTGGTCACCAGTCAGGAAAGAGCAGGTACTGCAGAGGGTATCTCAAAAGCAAATAACATAGTAGGAATTGTCTTGGGCATTGGGGGACTAGCATTAGCCGCCCTTTCCATTCTTGCCTTAGGAGTAGCGATTGTGGCATCGTTAGCCGTCACTGGATTGACATTTGGAGCCGCCGCTCCAATACTCATAGCAGTCGTTTGCATAGGAGTTCCATTAGTTCTGGGCGCCTTGTTTAGTGCCGGATCGCTCGTATTTAACGCTGTTTCGATGGGTGTAGGCCAAGAAAAAGTAAATGAATTTGTAGCAGGTCTTCTGACTTCCGTTCTTGGTATCAGTAAAGAAGATGCGGAAAAGGCAGCCCCATGGGTCATTATGGGAGTTCAACTCGGTGGATCGATAGCAGTGTTTCTCATTACGATCGCCGGCGCTATAGCCGCATGGATAGCAACTTTGTTTTCATTAGGTTTGGCAGCACCTGTGGGGGCAGCCGCAACCGCACTGGCTTGGATGCAAGGTGCCGCCATTGTAGGTAGATTCACACAATCCGGAGCAGAGGCTATTACAACTGTTAGTCTAGGCGTTCCTCAAACAGTTTACGCCTACGAAACGTTGCGGTTCCAATCAGATAGCCTTGGTTTCAAAAAGGTTTCCGAAGAAATAGAAAAACAGGTTCAACATGCACTCAATCGAGCCAAGGAGGCGATTGCCAAAGAGAACGAATTTATGAAAATGGTGATCAAGATGGTTGATGACATGAAGAACACCGTTTTAAAAGTACAATCCAACATATAAGAGTAACAAAAACCATTTAAACAATTAATCAACAATAGAGAGCAATCATATGTCAAATTCAAATAAAATAAACAAATCGGGCAAACCTTCAGTAACGCGTACCCACGAAAAGACCAAGGTGAAGGATGTGGACTTACTGAAAAAGGAAAACACTAAAAGAGTTGAGCAAGAGGTTTTAAGAAAAAAGCTGGATGAAAAATCGTCCAACAACGAACGTCCTAGACTAGTCAAACCCGCAACAACACATACCGGAGAAGAAGGAACAGAGCAATTTGTGGCTGCTGCTCGCAAAACGCTAAAAACATTGGACAATGTGGCCAAGAACCCAGAGCTTCTGGCAGCGGAGAATAAGGCAATTGGCTTAGCAACAGATGCTATCACGAGCATTGAAGACGCTCCTACCGTAGAAGCTAAGGTCACTGCCGCAAGCAATGCCGCTAAGAAAATTGCGGATACCATTGATCCTCAAAACCCAGATTCTAGACTCACCGGAATACTGGCACTCATGCTGATAATGATGCAGCTCAGTAGCAAATTTTGGCAACTGGCTCAACAATTAGCAGAATCAGACATTCAAATAATTGTTGCGGGAATTAACAAACAACAGGCTGAAGTAAAAAATCAAGCCTGGATCACGCTTGCAACAGGTTTAGTCAGTGCTGGATTATCCGTAGCAAGTGCTACCACTTCAGCTGTTATCTCCGCCAAAGCAGGAACCAAGACTGCCAAAAATATCTTGACTAAGCCTTCAGATTCTTCGGTGAGCCTAAAGCAGCAATCAATTCAGGGAGCGAAAAACGATCCAACAACTAAGGTTGATCCAAAATTAGACAACCTGAAAAAAATTGAAACCGATGTTAGAAACAAGATTCCCAAGTATGATGGAACAGAGTTAAATAAATCCAGTACGGAGTGGAACGATGTTAAAAACAAGCAGGTCGAGATAACGCAGACAAAAACACAAATTGAGAGCAAAGAAAAAGCCATCGAAACTAAAACGAATGAGCTGAAAGAGCTTAAAAAGGTAAACGCGACTCAAGAGGGCAGTGAATTAAAAGACTTAGACAAGCTAACAGAGCTCGATAATTTACAAAAATCTATCGACACGGACAAGACTGAATTAACAAATCTTAAGAATGATTTAAACACGAAAGAAAACAATTTAAAGGAGCTGGAAAATAAGGTTCCCAAGCACAAAGCAGGCGACGCTAAGGTAGATAGCGAAGAATACAAGGATTGGCAAGACGCTAAAACGGCTCGTCAAGAATACGAAACTGACATCTCAAATCAGGAAAACCTTATTACCAAAAAAGAAACTGAAATTGAGAACTTAAAAAAAGAGCTAACAAGCACCACAGATACGAGTAAGCAAAACGAACTGAAGAGTAAAATCGATCTAGCTGAACTTGAGTTGGCCAACCAACAATCTGAGCTAGCCAAGCTTCAAAAAGTTGAGCAAGAACCATTAGCTGGTTTCTGGAGCAACTTTAAAACGATCATAAAGGGTGATATGCCTGAAGACCAAATAAAGGCATTACACCATAATAGCGTAGAGTTCCAGACAAGAATGAATAGCGTACAAATCGCAACACAGATGACGGGGTCTGCTTTCGACTTCTTAAAGAAGGGCGGTGAAGGAGCAGGTGATGTGTGGAAGTCCGCACAAAAATCCGCAGAGCTGGAGGGGCAAAAGGAAGCGCAGGAAGCTGGATTAAAACACCAGCACAATGTACAGTTCAGAGATGCCTTTAATGCTAACATTGGTGCATTCAAGCAATCGGCACAAACGATCATCCAAGAGACTTCCAGCACTGTTCGTGAAGCTGCTCGAAAACTCTAATGAGTCATTAACACATTTTCCGTCACGGAAATAAACCACAAGCGCCCCGAGCATGAAATATGGCTTCGGGGCCTTTCTTTTGCATTCGTTTATAAGTCGCCCAAGAGCCGTAAATTCATACGCCAAACACCTTGACAGGGAGCGTGTAAATCCAATAAAATCTGACCGTATATACCGCATGCGCCTAAGCCTCAAACAGATCATAAAAGAACTGTCCGAACTTTATAAGATGGACCCCCCTGAAGCAGACGAATCAGGCCACTACCATGTCCTCTTTGATCGCCGTTCCGACGTAGAGATCTTCCCTACAGGCCACCGTTCCCTTGTTATAAAAGCAAGCATCAGGGCAATGGAGAATTATCCCGAGCCGAGTGTTTCCTTTTTAAAAAAAATTCTTCAATGGAACTTCGTGCGTGCCCACGAGCAAGATAGCTCTATCAGCTGGGATCCCGAAGAAGATACGCTTTTCCTCTACCGCCAAATCCCGCTCGAAGACCTCAATTTCAATCTATTCCTCGAATATCTGGAAGAATTTTTAAACACACTGGAATTCTGGAACAGTGCTATAGCGGCACAAGGTGACTTGCCCACAAGGCCCCCATTCCCCTCGCCTTCCGCCTGAAAATTTATAATAACTTAATGCACCTTAATCTAAAAAAACCTTTTCTCGCTTGTCTTATCGGCATAATGCCCTTTAGTGGAGCCTTCAGCCAAACAACCACCCTCACGGCAAAGGTCAATGAAACCGGCGTCCCCTGGGAACAACAGCAATACTTTCATTACGCCAAGGATGTTGATATTAAATCACTACTGGAATCTTTTGGTGCCATCCAGGGCATCAATGTTGTAATAGATCCCGCGATCACCGGCAAAGTAAACGGAAAATTTGAAGGCATCTCCCCAGACCAATTCCTGAAACAGATCTCAGACGCTCATAATCTCATCTGGTACTACGATGGCAACATCTTGTATTTCTACCCGGGCAGCAAAATTGAATCCCGCATCCTGAGCGTCAGCAATTTGGACTCTCAAAAACTTCTAGCAACGTTAAAAAGCCTGAATGTTACCAGCCCACAGTCTTCCGTTCGTGTTTTTGATGAAGGCGGTGTTGTCTTTGTAAGTGGCCCTCCAGGCTACATAGATCTTTTGGAAAAGCTGGGCAGCCACATCCAGCAGAGAATGGAGGTCACGTATTGGAGGCAGCCTACGATTAAGATTTTCCCCCTTAAATACGCTTGGGCATACGATGTCTCTTTCGAATCCGGCAGTAATACGATTACAATTCCCGGGGTAGCCAGAATGCTCCGCGGCCTTATGGAAACCGGTATGGACGTTGGCCCAAATGTCGTCAGCGGCGATGAAATCAACCCCACGGATGCCGATAACACCGGGCATAAGATGAATAAATTAATGGGCAAAGGTCTCATTAAAAGCAACCTTGCCAAAGACATCCAGGCCGGTGAAGTCGCACTCGGTGAAGCGGCCACTGGCGATTACCCGGACAAGGATAAGAACAACGGGATTGGCCTTATATCTCCTTCCATTATTCAGGCAGATACGCACAACAATTCAATCATCATACGGGATATTCCTGAAAAAATGTCTCAATACCAGGCCATCATCGACACACTGGACACACCGGTAAAGATCATCGAAATCAGCGCCATGATCGTAGATGTCAACAGCGATGATTCTATCGGCTTAGGCAACCAATATTTCAAATTAGACTTCGGCAAAAAAAGCCAGGACAGCATAGCCGTCGCCCCCAATGGCGATACCCCCACACCTGCCTCTTCCGGATTCAATTTCGATATCGATATGCGCTCTGTCGTGAACAGTGTAAAGTTCACAACACAGATACAAGCCTTACAGAGAAATGGTCGCGCTAAAGTCCTCGCCCGCCCAACCGTTCTAACGCTCAATAACCTAGCAGCAACGATTACAAAGCAGCAAACCTTCTATGTTAAGTTACAAGGCGACCGCCAAGTAGACTTAGTAAACGTTTCCGCAGGCACCACCCTAAACGTCACTCCACGCTACATTGAAGACAAGGGCAAGAAGAAGATTAAATTAATGGTATCCATTCAAGACGGTTCCGCAGATGTTTCTAGTAACATAACCGGTAACCCAATTGTCTCCAACGACACCATTAACACTCAAGCCGTTATCATGGAGCAACAGAGCTTGCTCGTGGGTGGTTATTACCGCCACTCCGAAGGTATCAATGAAGGCGGTGTTCCCATTCTCAAGGAAATCCCATTACTTGGTTTCTTATTTAAAACAAGAACCAAAACAAAAACGATCATGGAACGCATGTTCCTGATCACACCGCGTGTTGTCGATATTGACAATGAGGGCAATATTGATGTTCAAAAGCAATTCGATTACCCGCTCAAACCGATTGGCGAAGGTCCTTATCCTCCTGCTGATGAACAAAAACGCCGCGATGATCAAAAATTCGACAGTCGAATGGAAGTTCGTGAAGCCCTGCAAACTGCCGGCTTACCTGTTTGGTCTAAAAAAACAAATAAAAAGAAACCCGAGCCAACTGTTGAAACAGACGCAGTAGAGCCCCAACCCGTGGTTGAGGCCTCTGAGGCTGAACCCGTGGCGAGAAAAAGCCGGTATATCAAAAGAAACGGCCCTAAAAGCTAGAATAACTTAAAAGAAAAACAACAATGAACATTAGAGACATATTATCTGAATTAGGAAAGCAAATGGGGCTAGGCAACCTCAAGCTCGATGAAAACAAAGTATGCCGTTTGATATTCGACAAAAAATTTACCGTCGATATTGAAGCAAACGATGACGAAAGTATCGCGCATATTTATTCTGCAGTTTGCATTATCCCTCCCATTGAAAAAGAAGCTTTGTATGAAAAGCTCCTGGACGCAAATCCATTTGGCCGCGGTACAGGTGGAGCATCCTTCGGCATCGACCTCGAAATGGGTGAAATTTTAATCACACGAACCTTGGTTTTAGATAAAACAGACTATCAGGACTTCGTCAACGCCTTAGAATCCTTTGTGAACCACCTAGAAGCTTGGACAGAGAAGATCGACAAACAAGATTATCTGCACGATAAGGATAATGGTATTAAGAAACCTAAGACAGATAAATTCGGCAAACCTAAAGAAGAGGAGCCGGAAGAGCACGATAAAAGAGATGATCATAAGCCGCATACCGGCCCAGATCATGGCTTCTTAAAGGCGTAGCTGTACTCCTGTTACTTCAATTTCTTACCATTTGGCACTGATTTCGTCGGTGCGACCAGTGAGATATGTTGATTCACATCTTCAAATCCTAAAAGTAGGAATTCGGACACAAACCCAGCTATATTCTTTGTTCCCAAATTAATAGCACCGAGAACCTGCATACCTGGCAGATCATCAACGGCATATAAATCCGTAATTTGCGCAGAAGTTTGCTTGGTACCGATATGCTCCCCGAAATCGACCCACACCTTATAGGCAGGCTTTCTGGCTTTCGGAAACACTTCCGCTTTGATAACCGTACCGGAGCGAATATCTACTTTTTCGAATTCATCAAAGGTAATATTAGACTGCATGTTCATTTAAATGCTGGCTGTTTTGTTGTTTAAAATCTTTTGAAATGTCTGTAATGCGCACTCAATATCAAGTACTGAAATACCTAAATGTGTCACGATGCGGACAATATTATCCACAAAATAAAACTTTCCTAATAAAACGTTATTTATCTTTAGCTCCTCAAGAATCCCATCTATATACTTCCCGTCCATTTTAACAAACACCATATTCGTATTTTGCTCAAGTGGGACAATTAAAGGGCTATTAAGCGACTTCAATCCCTCAAACAATTTATTAGCATTAGCATGGTCTTCCGACAAGCGGTCAACATTGTGCTTTAATGCATATAAGCCTGCTGCCGCTAAAAATCCACCTTGGCGAAAACCTCCCCCTAAAACCTTACGCCACCTACGAGCGCGTTTTATAAAGGCTTGAGATCCGCACAACAAAGCACCTCCCGGAGCGCCTAATCCCTTAGAGAGACAAATGGTTAGCGAATCCACAGGCTCAGCAACCTCTTTTAGGGCTTTTCCATAATGAATAATTGCATTAAAAACGCGTGCCCCATCCATATGGAGCAATAAGTTCTCCTCTTTGCAAAAGTCGGCTGTCCTAGCAAGATACTCAAAAGGTAATGCTTTTCCGTTCGTTGTATTTTCAATACACAAAAGCTTTGTTTTCACAAAATGAACATTCTCTGGCTTAATCTTTCTTCGCACTTTATTGAGATCAATCGTGCCGTCTTCTTCAAAATCAATTGGCTGCGCCTGAACGCCACCCAATACCGAAGCGCCTCCCCCTTCCCACAGATAGCAGTGCGCAGTAGAACCAGCTATGTATTCATCTCCACGCTCGCAGTGAGAAAGAATTGCGGTGAGATTAGCCTGCGTAGCCGAAGGCAAAAACAAAGCCGCTTCCTTCCCGCTCAATTCAGCAGCATACTGTTCCAGTTCATTAATTGTAGGATCTTCTCCATAAACATCATCCCCGACAGCCGCATTCGCCATAGTCTCTCGCATTCCAGATGTTGGCAATGTGAGCGTATCACTCCGTAAGTCGATTAGGCAATTTGTGTTATCGCTCGAGAAAGCATTGGTAGTCATAGCGGTAAATAAGAAAGTTTATTGCTGTAGGTGTAGGGGAGAGTATCCAAAGATTGCGGGATAGCAAGCCAAAAAAAAGACCCGTATTCTCAATTAAGAAAATACGGGTCATAATACTGGCAATAACCTACTCTCGCACAGCAGCTAGGCTGCACTACCATCGGCGATTGAGGGCTTAACGATCGTGTTCGGAATGGGAACGTGTGTTTCCCCTCACCTATTGTCACCAGAATGTCTCCCTATGCTAGGAATAATTGTGACAGATAGAAATCGTGATGGATTCGGATATTGCTAATTGGATTAGCATAGTTGATGGAAAGAACGAGTTTATTTGCATTGGGTCAAAAATTTAAAATGTAAATGGAATAAGTAATTGAGTCAAATCGTTTGGATCATTAGTACTAGTAAGCTCAATAGGTTACCCTACTTACACATCTAGCCTATCAACCTGGTGGTCTACCAGGATCCTTTATGGAATAAATTCCAAAGGAGATCTCATCTTGGGAGGAGCTTGGCGCTTAGATGCTTTCAGCGCTTATCTCTTCCGTGCTTAGCTACCCGGCGATACCACTGACGTGATAACCGGTACACCAGAGGCACGTCATTTCCGGTCCTCTCGTACTAGGAAATGAACCCCTCAAATCTCCAACGCCCGCAGCGGATAGAGAACCGAACTGTCTCACGACGTTCTGAACCCAGCTCGCGTACCACTTTAATCGGCGAACAGCCGAACCCTTGGGACCTTCTTCAGCCCCAGGATGTGATGAGCCGACATCGAGGTGCCAAACCGCGCCGTCGCTGTGAACGCTTGGGCGCGATCAGCCTGTTATCCCTAGGGTACCTTTTTTCCTTTAAGCGATAGCGGTTCCACGTCCTACTACCGGACCACTTGAGCCTGCTTTCGCAACTGATCGACTTGTAGGTCTCACAGTAAAGCTTCCTTGTACTCATACGCTCTCCAGTCGATTGCCGACCGACTTGAGGAAACCTTCGCAATCCTCCGTTACTCTTTAGGAGGAGACCGCCCCAGTCAAACTGACCCCCTAGCACTGTCCATTGGCCGGATAACGGCACAACGTTAGATATTTAACAAACAAAGAGTGGTATTTCACCGTTGACTCTGCCATTCCCTGGAGAATGGCTTCAAAGTCTCCCACCTATGCTACGCATTGAAAATCAAATAACAATACCAGGTTACAGTAAAGGTCCATAGGGTCTTTCCGTCCTGCTGCGGGAACGCGGCATCTTAACCGCGACTACAATTTCACTGAGCATCTCCTCGAGACAGCATCCAATTCGTTACACGATTCGTGCAGGTCGGAACTTACCCGACAAGGAATTTCGCTACCTTAGGACCGTTATAGTTACGGCCGACATTCACGGGGGCTTGAACCAGAAGCTTGCACCTCCAGCATTCACCTTTCCGCATTGGTCACGTGTCACTCTCTATACGTTGTCTTACGACTTAGCAGAGAGCTGTGTTTTTGCTAAACAGTCGATTGGATCTCTTTTCTGCGACCTACCGAAGTAGGCGCCCCTTCTACCGAAGATACGGGGCTAATTTGCCGAGTTCCTTGAGGAGATTTCACTCACGCGCCTGAGAATACTCATCCCGGATACCTGTGTCGGTTTGCGGTACAGGTCCCTTGTAGACTCCTAACGAAGCTTTTCTTGGAAGCATAGTATCATTCAATCGCCTTTGGCCGTAGCCTCCGGATCCCATAACGCCTCAGCTTTAATGTTCGGCGGATTTACCTGACCGAACAGCCTAAACGCTTAGACATGGACATTCAACACCATGCTGAACTAACTTTCTCCGTCACTCCGAAAGT